>JBKHIW010000134.1:0-5648 GCA_046538465.1 Desulfobacteraceae bacterium
CCTCCTCCGGGAGGACACCCGGCTGGCAGTGGTCAACTTCCCGCACAACCCCACGGGAAGCCTTCCGGATGCAGGAACCCACGCCGGCCTCCTAGAGCTCCTGCGAAGGCGCGAGATCCCCCTCTTCTCCGACGAGATGTACCGTTTCCTGGAGCGGGATTCCGCTTCACAGCTCCCCTCGGCCTGCGAGGTGGATCCGCGATCCGTCACGCTCGGAGGGCTGTCCAAGTCTTTCGGCCTGCCCGGGCTCAGGATCGGCTGGCTGGCCACCCGGGATCGTACGTTCCTGGACCGGGTGAGCCGCCTCAAGGACTATGCCACCATCTGCAACAGCGCCCCAAGTGAGATCCTCGCCCTGGCGGCGCTGCGCAGCCGAGACCGGATCCTTGCGGACCAGCGGGCACGGGTTCGGAAGAACCTTCGACGGCTGGATGAGTTCTTCAAGGCTCATTCTTCGTTTTTTCTATGGCATCCCCCGCAGGGAGGAACAGTCTGCTTTCCCAGGATGGAGGCGGTCGAGGACACCTTCCGGTTCTGTGAGGACCTGGTCAGGGAGACCGGGGTCATGCTGGCGCCTTCGCGTATGTTTCACTACGGCGACCGGCACGTACGCTTCGGGTTCGGGCGAGAAAACCTAGCCGAAGGACTGGAGCGACTCTCAGGTTACCTCGAACGGCTCGCCGCACCCTGACCTGCTCCCTGAGGACGCAGCCGCCCGGTGCGGCCGGCTGCGTCCTCAGGGAGAACAGCCGCTGCTCGTGTGTATAGGGATGATCTCGTTCGGGAACAGGGAAGTGTCACGGGGCGGCGAACTTGGCCTTCCGGCCTTCTGCACCCGTCACCGGGCCTTATGTCTCAAGGACAAATATGACTTCCATCCGAACCCTGTACTCGGCGATCTTGCCGTCCACTACCGAGACCCGCTGTTCAATGACACGCATACCCGTGATATTGCGCAGTGTAGAGTTGGCCCTTTCGAATCCGGCCTTGATCGCCTCGTCAAAGCCCACGGGCGATGCGGCGATGATCTCGGTCACCCTGGCTACTCTCTCCATATCTACCTCCTTGGCCATACCCGGAGCCCTCTGCAGCCGCCGATCAGGCTATCGGAACTTTGAGGGAATTGCAAAAAGCCCCTGAGCTTGTTATCTGCCCTAATAGTTTCAAGGGGTTACGAAGTTCCCAGCGGCGGTGGAGCAGGTTTCTGCGAGACCGTCAACTTTGATGGAGCTGCAAAAAGCACCAAACCTGGTTATCCGCCCCCTTAATCCCAACAAGTCACGGCATTCTCAGCGGCGGTCGAGCGGGTTTTTGCGAGACCGTCAGCTTTTTTATTCGCCGTCCTTCCAGTCCAGTTCAGTCAGGTACTCGCGGTTTTCCCTCATGTCCTTGGAAAGGAGTTCGAGGAGCCCGGCGGCCACCGGTCCCGGACGTCCTTCTCCAATCGTGCGACCGTCGAACTTTACCACCGGCAGGATGTCTATAGACGTACCGAGCATCATCACCTCCCTGGCGGCATAGGCCTCATCCAGGGTTATGCGCGCGAACTCCACACCGGCGATGAGACCCTGGTCTACCAGCGCCTCGCCCAGGGCATGGGCCCTTGCTACTGTGGTCCCGGCAAGGGTGCGGTCGAAGCCGGGGAATTGGAGAACTCCCTCCTTGGATACAACCCCTATGTTCTCAGTGGCACCCTCGGTCAGGCAGTCCTCTTCGTCCAAGGCCACGGCGAACTCGCAGCCGGCCTGTACCGCCTCCATCTTCATCAAGACATTGGGCAGGTAGTTGCACGATTTGATGGCTGCGTAGTACGGCTGCTTCGAAGGGACCCTGGAAGTGAGAATCTTGACCCCATGCTCCAGATACCCGGCCGGCGGCTCCCGGTATCTTAGGACCACCACGTACATATGGCTCTTAGGACAGTCGAATGGATTCGGCGAAAAGCTTCCGGGGCCGCGTCCGAGCATCACGCGGATCACGCAATCCCGGACTTCTCCCCTGACCGTCAGCAGCTTTATGATCTCCCTGATACTTTCGTAGTCCGGCGGCAGGGGCAGGGATAAGGATGCCGCGGATTTCTCCAGCCGGGCCAGGTGCGGCTCCATTTGGTAGATGCGGCCTTCCACACACCGCATCACATCGAACACGCCGTCCCCCCTGTGAACCAGGTGATCGTCCACCGGGACCGACATCAAAGAGGGGTCGGTCGTATACCCCCCCCACTGGGTGGAATACATTGCGAGGTAATCTTTCTGCCACGGCTTGACGTCTTTGTCCAGCACCTGGAAATAATTGGTCCGAGCGATCTGGTTGAACTCCATTTGACACCGCTTCCGCCCGCCGGACCCGCCCGGAGGACCCTAAAATCTAAAAAACTCACCTGCTGGACCCGGTGAGTTCGTGCCCCTTGAGAACGGCCGCCTGAAGCCGGCTTCCCAGCCCCTTCGCGGCCGGCCCATCTTGACAGCCATGTCGGGTGGACATATGATGCGGCGCATCGCCCCTTTAGGGCGGCTCATATTCCGCTGAGCCGTCGTCGCGGGGTCCGCCCACTGACCGTCGCGCCCCAAGGCCCGGAATGTTGATCCCGGGCCGGGTTCAAGCTAAGCAAATGGCGGTGGAAAAATCAATTAAATTCTGAGAATACGGGGCAGGTCTTTTACTGTTCCGCGGGAGGATTCCATGCGAGAAAGACAATATGTAGTCGATGATCTTACCGTAAGGGACACCTGGCGGATGTTCCATATTATGGCCGAGTTCGTGGAAGGATTTGATGTGCTTCCCGATGTTCATCCCGCAGTCAGCATCTTCGGCTCATCTCGGGCCCCGCGGGACAGCGAGGTCTACAAGACAACGGAAAAGACCGCCAGGCTGCTTGTAGAGTGCGGCTTCAATGTGATTTCCGGGGGCGGGCCGGGTATAATGGAGGCTGCAAACAAGGGCGCTGCCGAAGCCGGGGGCAAATCCGTGGGTCTCCACATCCAGCTTCCCAATGAGCAGGAGCCGAATCGTTTTGCCAACATGCGGTTGGAGTACCGCTACTTTTTCATAAGAAAGGTGATGTTCGTCAAGTACGCAGTGGCCTATATCATTGTGCCGGGGGGGTTTGGGACCATGGATGAGCTGTTCGAGGCCCTAACCTTGATACAGACGCGCAGGATACGCTCATTCCCGGTTGTCCTGATCGGCTCCGACTACTGGGGGGGGCTTGTGGACTGGATCAGGAACACCCTCCTAAAGAATCAAGCAATCTCCTCTGAAGACCTGGACATATTCAGCGTGGTCGACAGCCCGGAGGAGGCGGTCAAAATCATCAAAAAAACGGTGGTGGTCTGAAGTGACGGGAGCGGAGCGAAGGCTCCTTGCCGGCACAGCCCGCAGGTTCGGGGTCGAACTGGACGAGGGTCATCTGGAATCCTTGGGGATTTATCTGGACGAGCTGTTTTCCTGGAACCGCAGGGTGAACATGACAGGGCTCAAGTCCAGGGACCGGATGCTGGTGGAGCTGATCGCCGACTCCGTGATACCTGTCCCGCGTCTGCCTGAAAGCGGTTTTTTTTTGGACGTGGGAACCGGCCCCGGAATACCGGGGATTCCCATCAAGATTCTGCGCCCCGGGCTCTCAGCCGAACTCTTGGAGCCCCGGGGAAGAATGAACACCTTCCTCAGACATGTAATCCGCCTCTTGGCCTTGCAGGAAATCCGCCCGCTCAGGGGAAGGATAGAAACAGACAGGGACCTGCTCCGCTCGGAGGGGTACTCGGTAATAACCGCCAGGGCCGTAGCCGGCCTGGCCAAGACCCTGGAGTGGTGCGCCCCTCATCTGGCGCCGGGCGGAGTCTTTGTGGGCTTTGCCGGGAAGCAGGGCGGCGTCGAACTGGAGCAGTCCTTGGAAATCATGGGCCGGCACGCCTTGACAGTGGAAAAGACCCTCTCCTATACACTACCCCACGTTCACGGAGAGCGGCTGACGATTTTCTTCCGGAAACAAGAGAAAGGCGACGGCTGCGGCGTTACTTCCTGACGCAGGCAAGGATATTGACCAACTGGAGGTCGATGTATTTGTCCAAGGTGAATCGTCTCTTGAAATGCCAGTGCTTTAGCACCCACATGTGGGCCAACATTATGATATTGTAAGCCATCAGGTCCACATCCACGTCCCTGAAAACGCCCTTGTCGATCCCTTCCCGGATTATGTCCCCGAGTATGCGCGAGACCTCCACCTCAAGCTGCATCACCCGGGCCTTGGAGGCCTTGTCCAGGGAACTTGACTTCTGATAAATCAGCAAGGCCTTTTCCTTGTGGCGGTCGACCACCCGAAAATAGAGAACAACAGCTATCACCAGCTTTTCATCCGGGTCGTCTATCCCCTCGATCTCCAGGGTCAGGCTCTCCTGGAAGGTATTGAGCACATCCTCCATGATCATCCGCATGATCTCGGACTTCTTCTTGACGTACCGATAGGTCACCGGGAGGCTGACCCCGGCCATCTCGGAGATCTCGTCGATGGAAGTGGCGGAGAACCCCTTTTTGGCATAAAGCACGCTGGCGGTGTCTATGATTTTCCTGCGCACCTCGTCCGATCCTGCAATCTGATCCAACACCGTCAGTTTTGTCTTAGAAACATCCATGCAAAACCTCCTCCCGCCCGGCTGAGGCTCCTGCAGGCCCGGGCCGGGTAGACCCGGACCGGGCCGTTTGGGCTACTTCTGATACTTGAAGGATACGTTGATCCTCGCCCTGTATTGTTTTATCTTCCCGTTTTCGATGGTCACATCCAGCTTGGTTATCTCGGCGACCCTGAGATCCTTGAGACTCTCTCCGGCTGTCTCCACTGCAGTTCTGGCGGCTTCCTCCCAGGAGGCGTCCGACGTACCCACCAATTCAATGATCTTGTACGTACTCCCAGCCATGCCTGCATCCTCCTTTCACCATTAAGGGTTGGAAACAACGGCAAGGGGCCGGAACTTTTGTGTCTGCATGCCGTCCCCTTGCGGCTTCCCCTCCGATCAACCTCGGCAGGACCGGTGCTCCTGCCGCTAGCAACAAATACTGTGCTCATAACATTAGCCGAAGCGAGATCCTGACGGTTGACAGCCGTACTTAAATAAAATTTTCGTACTTTTGCATGTCTGTGTCAAGCAGGAAGCCTGAACGGCCGATTCCGGAAGCCTCAAGGGGTTGACATGAAATTACTTTACGAGTATGAAAATATCATCGGGACAGGAGAGGCCTCTTCGCCTCCACTTGAGATGATATAAGCCCCGGTGGTGGGGCCTGCGCCGCACGAGGACGGGCCCGCCCAAAAGGGAAGGCGGTGAGAATCCGCTGCATAGTGGCCGTTGCTGTGATCCCGACGCCCCGAGAGGGGTGTAGTCATCCCCACTCAAAGCCCCGGGTCAAAGAGCCCGGGTAAAAAGTCACTGCTCTTCCAAAAGGGGGCGGGAAGGCGAGAGTGGGGCGGGTAGCCAGAAGACCTGCCGGGTGCTTTTGTGAGGATGGAAAAGCCATGCCCCATCCGGGTCCATGTATGGACTTGGGTGGGGCTCTTTTTTTCCGAGCCCTGAAGGATGCTGAATCAATCAAGAGAGGGTTCTGAGATGGACTGGAAGGAGAACATGAACAGGATCGCACCTGCCTCTGAGAAG
>JBKHIW010000135.1:0-5629 GCA_046538465.1 Desulfobacteraceae bacterium
GGACCGTACTCCCTGGTCACGCAGCAGCCCCTGGGGGGCAAGGCGCAGTTTGGAGGCCAGCGTCTGGGCGAGATGGAGGTCTGGGCCATGGAGGCCTACGGCGCAGCTTACTCCCTCCAGGAATTCCTTACCGTCAAGTCCGATGATGTGGCGGGAAGGACTCGTATGTACGAGCGCATTGTGAAAGGGAACAACGTTTTGGAGGCGGGATTGCCCGAGTCCTTCAAGGTCCTGATAAAGGAGCTTCTAAGTCTTGGCCTGGAAGTCCAGCTCTTCGAGGACAGCCAGGCCTGATCAGGATCGGGAAGAAGGGAGTCCACACGTCTCGGACCGGCCCGATATGGAAACAAGAGGCCGGTGGAGGTGCAAGAATTGGAAGAGCTTTATAATTTCTTTTCAAAACCCAAGGATCCTTCGAGCTTCAATGCGGTAAAGATTTCCCTTTCCTCTCCGGAGAAGATCAGAGAGCGTTCTTACGGAGAGGTCAAGAAGCCCGAGACCATCAACTACCGGACCTTCAAGCCGGAGAGGGACGGGCTTTTCTGTTCCAAGATCTTCGGGCCCATAAAAGACTACGAATGCAATTGCGGCAAATATAAGAGAATGAAGCATAGGGGGATCGTGTGCGAAAAGTGCGGCGTGGAGGTGATACAGTCCAAGGTGCGCCGGGAGCGTATGGGCCACATTGAGCTGGCTGCGCCGGTAGCTCACATATGGTTCCTCAAGTGCCTGCCCTCCAAGATAGGCAATCTTTTGGATCTCACACTCAAGGACCTGGAGCGGGTACTTTACTTCGAAAACTACATTGTAATGGACCCGAAGGACACCCCGCTGACCAAGGGGTCGCTGCTCACGGACGAACAGCTCGCCAGGGTGCGCGAGGATTACGGAGACCGATGTGAGGTTGGAATAGGGGCCGAGGCCATCAAGAAGATGCTGAGCGAGCTGGACCTCGAAGAGCTCTCCGCCACCCTGAGGGCGGAGATGACAGAGACGCGGTCCGACGCCAAGCGCAAAAAGCTGACCAAGAGGCTCAAGGTGATCGACGCGTTCAGGGAATCCAAGAACAGACCGGAGTGGACCATACTGGACGTTATTCCGGTCCTGCCCCCTGATCTGCGGCCTCTGGTGCCCTTGGACGGCGGGCGCTTCGCCACCTCGGACCTCAATGACCTCTATCGCCGGGTGATCAACCGAAACAATCGTCTCAAGAGGCTGCTGGAGCTTAACGCCCCTGAGATCATTGTGCGCAATGAAAAGCGCATGCTCCAGGAGGCCGTGGATGTGCTCTTTGACAACGGACGCCGGGGCAAAGTAGTGACCGGCGCAAACAAGCGCCCCTTCAAGTCCTTGAGCGACATGCTCAAGGGCAAGCAAGGCCGGTTCAGGCAGAACCTTTTGGGCAAACGGGTGGACTACTCCGGCCGGTCGGTAATCGTGGTGGGGCCCGACCTCAGGCTCCACCAGTGCGGCCTGCCCAAGAAGATGGCCTTGGAGCTTTTCAAGCCGTTCATATACAACAAACTGGACGAGAAGGGGCTGGCTACGACCATAAAGTCGGCCAAGAAGATGGTGGAGAGGGAGACCCCCGAGGTCTGGGATGCACTGGACGAGGTGGTCAGGGAGTACTGCATACTGCTCAACCGCGCCCCGACCCTGCATCGCCTGGGAATCCAGGCCTTCGAGCCCATACTGATCGAGGGAAAGGCCATCCAGCTCCATCCGCTGGTGTGTACCGCCTTCAACGCGGACTTTGACGGGGATCAGATGGCTGTGCACGTGCCCCTGTCCATCGAGGCGCAGATAGAGGCGCGGGTCCTGATGATGTCGACCAACAACATCTTGTCCCCGGCAAACGGCGAGCCGATCATCGTGCCCAGCCAGGACATTGTACTGGGTATATATTATATGACCCGGGAGCGCCCCTTTGACAAGGGCGAGGGCCGGGTGTTCTCCAGTCCGGATGAGGTGCGTATCGCCTATGACTCGGGCGAACTGGGCCTTCACGCCTCCATCAAGGTGAGGATAAATGGGAGCCTGGTGGATACCACCGCCGGGCGGGTTCTCCTGTACGAGATATTCCCGGCCGACCTCCCGTTCTCTCTCATAAACAAGGTGATGAACAAGCGTGAGCTGAGGAACCTGGTTAATGAGTGCTATCGCAGGGAGGGTATCAAGGCTACGGTGATCCTGTCGGACCGGTTGAAGGATATCGGCTACAAATACGCTACCCTTTCCGGGATATCGATTTCCATGAACGATATGACCATCCCGAGCAAAAAGGGGGAGATCCTGGAGAAGGCGGAAAAGGAGGCCAAGAGGATAGACGGCCAGTACAAGGGTGGCCTGATAACGGACGGGGAGAAGTACAACAAGGTGGTGGACATCTGGGCCCAGTCGACTGAGCGGGTCGCCGGCGAGATGATGAAGGAGATGGCCGTGGAAGAGGTCGAAGGCCCAGGAGGAAAGAAGGTCCAGACCTCGAGCTTCAATCCGATCTATATGATGTCTGATTCGGGATCCAGGGGCAGCAAGGACCAGATGCGCCAGTTGGCGGGCATGCGGGGTCTGATGGCCAAGCCCTCTGGCGAGATAATCGAGACCCCTATCACCTCCAACTTCAGGGAAGGCCTGACCGTGCTCCAGTACTTTATCTCCACCCACGGCGCACGCAAAGGGCTTGCGGACACAGCCCTAAAGACCGCCAATTCCGGCTATCTGACCAGGAGGCTGGTGGATGTGGCCCAGGACACGGTGATCGTGGAGGAAGACTGCGGCACCCTGGACGGCATCTGGGTCAGCTCCCTGGTGGAGGGCGGAGAGATCATCCAGCGAGTGGGTGATCGAATCCTGGGCCGGGTGGCCCTTCAGGATATATACGATCCCATCACCGGCGAGCTCTTGGTGAAGGCCAACGAGGAGCTGGATGAAAAGAAGGTCGCCTTGGTGGAAAACGCCGGCATTGAAAGGGTCCGGATCCGATCTGTCCTGACCTGCCAGTCCAGGCACGGCGTGTGCAAAAAATGTTACGGAAGGGACCTGGCGCACGGCCATGAGGTCAACATCGGCGAGGCCATCGGAATTATGGCCGCCCAGTCGATCGGAGAGCCGGGGACCCAGCTTACCATGAGGACCTTCCACATCGGGGGGACGGCCAGCAAGAGCGTGGAGCAGGCGACTGTACATGCCAGGAGGAAGGGCAGGATCAGCCTGGTCAATCTGAAGGTGGTGCGCAACGACGAGGGCGACCTGGCGGTGATGAACCGTAACGGCGAGGTCTCCGTACTCGGAGCCGACGGCCGCGAGGTGGAGCGCTACCCGGTCCCCTACGGGGCCGTGCTCAAGGTGGAGGACGGTCAAGAGATCAAGCCCAACGACCTCGTGGCCGAGTGGGACCCCTTCACCATACCCATCCTTACTGAAGTTCCGGGTACGGTGAAGTTCGGTGACGTGATAGACCGGGTGACCATGCAGGAGCGCCGGGACAACGTGACCGGCAAGATCAGCCGGGTGATCATTGAGAGCCGAGACACTGAGGCCAGGCCCAGGATTTCCATCAAGGACGAGGGTGGTCGCACAGCCTCTATCGGAGGATCGGCCAAGGCCAAGGCCCGATATCATCTGCCCATCGGAGCGATCATTGTGGTGGAGGAAGGCCAGAAGGTGGGCGCAGGTACGGTCCTGGCAAAGATCCCTAGGGAGACCACCAAGACCAAGGACATCACCGGCGGTCTGCCCAGGGTGGCGGAGCTCTTCGAGGTGAGGAAGCCAAAAGAGAACGCCATCTTGAGCGAGATCGACGGAACGGTTTCCTTCGGCAAATACACCAAGGGTAGAAGAAAGGTGACCATTACACCGGAGCTGGGCGAGCCGGTGGAGTACTTCATCCCCAAGGGAAAGCACGTCAGCGTGCTGGAAGGTGATTATGTCCGCGCGGGCGAGCCCTTGATGGACGGCTCGGCCAATCCCCATGACATATTGAGGATCCGGGGAGTGAAGGAGCTGGCCAAGTACCTGGTGGACGAGGTACAGGAGGTCTACCGTCTCCAGGGAGTGGCGATCAATGACAAGCACATCGAGGTCATTGTAAGGCAGATGCTGAAGCAGGTCACCGTGACCGGCGTGGGGGACTCAGGTTTTCTCCTGGGTGAGCAGGTAGAGAAGTGGCGCTTCGAAGAGGAGAACAAGAAGCTCCTGGAGCAGGGAGGCAAGCCTGCAACGGCCGAGCCGCTCCTCTTGGGAATCACCAAGGCCTCTCTTAGCACGGAGAGCTTCATCTCGGCAGCCTCGTTCCAGGAGACCACCAAGGTGCTCTCGGACGCCAGCATAGCCGGTAAGGTGGATTACCTCAAGGGGTTGAAGGAAAACGTGATAATGGGGCGGCTGATCCCGGCCGGCACCGGAGTTCGGGAGTATCGGGACCTGGAGATAGAGAGCGTTGAGACGCCGGCTGGAACCGAGATGGATGCTTCGCAGCCGTGAACAAATGCCTTGACAAATGCTTTCATAATTCGTAAAAAGATGAATTTTGTGATTTTGGGAGGTTGCACCGGGCGATGGTCCGGAGACGACCGCACGCGGAAGTAGAGCACCAGGAGAATCGTTTATGCCGACGATCAACCAATTGGTCCGCAAGGGACGCGAGAAGACCAGGAAGAAGGTCAAGACACCTGCACTGCAGGGCTCCCCACAGAAGAGAGGGGTTTGCGTGAGGGTGTATACCTCCACGCCGAAGAAGCCTAACTCAGCACTGCGAAAGGTGGCTCGGGTCAGGCTGACCAACGGGATAGAGGTGACCTCCTACATTCCCGGTGTGGGGCACAACCTCCAGGAGCACTCCGTGGTGATGATCCGAGGCGGGCGGGTCAAGGACCTCCCCGGTGTCAGGTATCACGTCATTCGAGGCAGCATGGACACCTCGGGTGTGAGCGACCGAAGGCAGGGGCGCTCCAAGTACGGAGCCAAGAGACCAAAGGGCATCTAGAGGAGCGTTTATCACATGTCCAGGAAAAGAGTCGCGGAGAAAAGGGAAATCCAACCGGACCCGATGTATAAGAGCCAGCTGGTGAGCAAGTTCACCAACTATCTTATGCGGGACGGGAAAAAGAGCGTCGCCCAGGCCATACTCTACGACGCATTTCAGATCATTGAGCAGCGATCCAAGGAGGATCCTTTGGCCGTGTTCAAGAAGGCGGTTAACAATGTCAAGCCCGTGGTGGAAGTAAAATCCAGACGGGTGGGCGGGTCCACCTACCAGGTGCCTACAGAGGTCAGGGCGGGCAGGAGCCAGGCCCTGAGCCTTCGATGGATCATCTCCTATGCCAGGCAGCGCGGCGAGAAGAGTATGGCGGCGAAACTGGCCGGAGAGCTCATGGACGCATCGAGCGGACGAGGGGCCTCGGTCAAGAAGAAGGAAGATACCCACAGGATGGCCGAGGCCAACAAGGCCTTTGCCCACTACCGGTGGTAGCAGCGCGGGTGCAGCCGAGTTCGAGCAGGGATGCATGCGCAGAATGAAAAACTGAGCCGGAAAGAAGCGGCAGCAGAGCATGACTTACGGTATCTAGGGGGGTGCCATGTCCAAGAAGAAGTTTGAGAGGAAGAAGCCGCATGTGAACGTGGGAACGAT
>JBKHIW010000136.1:0-5619 GCA_046538465.1 Desulfobacteraceae bacterium
TTCGAGTAAACCCTCCTCAGGGGATCTGCAAACGGGGCTGAGAAGTCCTCTCCCAGGTAATAGTAACCTGCGGAAGCACGCAGCGTGCCGTTGTCGTGTTTCACACCCAGCATCCACCCGTTATCCCGTATATTTTCCGCATTCTTGGTGCCCACCGCCTCCATGTCGATATCCGTGCCTTCACCAACAGGGACTGCTAGGTCTATAGCCGCGGCGCGGTCCCGTTCACTTTGGCGGCCTCTCTCCTGCCCGCGGCTCCGCCCGGTCAGGGTGAGACCCATGCGAATACCTCTCGCGGCGTCCAGTCCTATACGAAGAGCGCCCCCCCTTTCGCGGTTTTCCACATCCCCTTCCGCGGTAAAGCCCAATATAGTCGTATCCAACCTGCCTAAACGATGGTCCAAGCGCCCGCCGACTTTCTTACGCTCGGTGCGGAAATCGCTGAAAAGCTTCATGGGGTCGTCTATGCCGCCCAGGCCCTGCCTGAACACCCCTTTGATTCGGCCTTCTTCCCAGCTTTTTTCGGCCATGGCGCTGCTTCCCTCATAGCTCGCCCGGCCGCTGTACGGCCTCCTCATGGAGAAGATCCCTTCCACCCGATGGCCTTCGCCCTTCAAGCGAAGCCTGGTCCATGCACGGTGTTCCCCGGACTCGTCCACGTTCTCGGGATCTTCTGAATTCCGTCTCCAGAAGGTGGAAAGCGTCCCGTCTATCCGATAAAAGGGCTCCTCACGGGGCAGGGGCTCCGGCGGGGGCATCAACCTTTTCTCCGGTATTGAAGCGATTCGCACCTCGACGTCTTCTTTTTCCGTGTGTCCGTCCTCAAATACCGCTCGGATCTCCAGCCGGTAGCGCCCGTTGGGCAGCATCTCTCCGTTTTCGTCGCAGCCGCCCCATTCAAACTCATGGTCTCCGGCCCGGAGCTCCACGAAACTCATACGCTCGATCACGCGGCCGCTGAAATCGACAACAAGGACCTCCAGCTCATCTGCATCCATCAAGAGCCGGTAATCCACTAGTACCGGGCCTTCACGGGGGTCGAAAACCCCGGCATCGGTCTCGGGCACTTGGAGGTCATTCCAGGCATGAGAAGGCGCAGGAGCCGCAACCGCGGCCAGGACCGCAGCCGCAAGCAAGGACAGGTTTAAACGCTCGCTTTGGATCACCCTTGACATGGCGCTTACCACCAGCAGGCATAGATGAATTCCATTGTATCCTCCACCTTGTCTCCGTTCGTGGTGATCAGGCTTACTGTCAACGTTATGGCGGTCTCGCGGTTATTCCCCCACTCGGGCCTGAAGTGGATATTCAGAGGCTCCTGGGATCCGCCTGCGCCCGACCAAAACGCACCCTGGGCCTCGGAGCAGGATACCGGAAACGATACAATCTCTCCTTCCGCCTTCATTGAGGCCTGAAACCGGTCCACCTCCGAACTCCCCGGGTCGAAGCTCCCTTGGAGCATAACGCCGCCGCATAGAAAGGAGTCGCCTTGTGCCGGCTCATTGATACTGATCTCAGGAGGGGCGTAGGGCGCAGTGCGATGGACAAAGCCCGCATCCATGGCCGAGGCTCCTGCCCGGTCAAAGGCCTCGGCCTCGATCAGATTGTCTCCCATGTCCAGTGAAACAATGACGGAAAAGGTCCTGCTGCCGGGGTGCCACATCGCCTCTTGGGGCGTCCCGTTTACCCGGACAACCACGCGGTCTATGTCCGAGGCCGTGCTGAGGGCCGTGCCTGTGACCTCGATTTTCGTTTCTTCAGTGCTGAATGGAAGGGGGTCGAGGCTGAGACGGACCTCGCTTGCCGAGGGGTTTTCCAGGGATGAGCGGCTTTGAGATTCGGGGGCGTGGAGAGGCAGTGTAGGCCGATAAACCGGTAGATGAAAGTCGAGGAGACGGGCGTCGCCGCTTTTGTCCGCCACCTCCAATGTGAACCGGGCTTCGTATGGGTCTCCGAATCTGGTATCCAGAAAACCCTTGTCGATTCCGACGTCAAACCCCCGGGGCGGAGCGGCTGTCTCCCCGGGCTCCAGGTCGCCGTAAGACTCCTCGTCTCTTTCAAGTGTCATGTCAGGCTCATGAGAGGCCAGGCGGGCTGTTGCATCCACAAGCCCGGCTGGTCCGCTGTTGAGCAGGCGTATAAACAGGCGCACCGTCTCTCCAGGGTTGGCCCTTCCGTCGCCGTTGTGGTCTTCCAGCTCCCAGACCGTGACCTCCTCTATGGCAACGCCTTTGCGGGCTTGGTCTTGGACTTCGATTCTTTCACCCGGCGTGAAGACAATGAGGGCCTGGTCGCTGTGGCCTTTTGCGTCCACTGCCGTCAACTCGGCCGAGTGCCTGTCCGGCCCTTTGTGCAGAGGTCCGTCCGCAGCAAAGTATCCGCTTGCCGGGTCATAAAAGAGCCGGTCGCGGTCCAGGGGCTCGCCGTCCACTAGGAGCTCAATGCCCTCAATGTCCAGATCCCCTCCTGCGTCTTTGATAAGAGCGGAGAAGGCCGGCGCTCCTGCGTTCTGAACGGATCTCGGCAAGTATTTGAAGTCGCGGATCTTCGGCGGGATGCTCACCTCAAATTCAGCAGAGGCCTCGGAGGCGAGGCCTGCGAAGTCAACGACCTCCAGCAGGGCGGTGTGGCGGCCTTCCTCGGTCACGGCGCCGAACTCTATCTGGTCCGGTTCGGTTCGCTCGCCGTAGCGCACCCCTGACAAAGCTACCTGCTGTTCGTCCACCCAGGCCTTGGTCTTCCGGTGGTCGATCCCGGATGCGTCGAAGCATACCCCCGACGGATAGGCGGCGGCCCCGGTCTCCAAGACCTCGAGGTGCACATCCGGCGGCCGGATCGGGGCCTTGACATTGAGCCACTTTCGGGTCCGGTTCCCGGCAGCATCCCTGGCTGTTATCTCCGCCTTGAATATCTCCAAGTCCGGCGGAAAAGGGACCTCACCGATAAAGAGACCTGTGGCCGTGTCATAAGAAAACGGCGTTTCTTCCCAATAGCAGGTTCGGTCCGGGGCCTTGGGCCTTATCCTGTAGCCGATGGAGAGCTCCGATAGGGGCATGCCGTGATCGTCTATCAGTGCGGTAATTTGTCTGGTGGCCGGACTGAAAACCGAGTCCCGGATTCGAGGGGGGAGGGTGTCCATCCATCTCTTGCTGCACCGGGGCTCGGGGTAATATGTCCACCCGGCGCTCGAGCCGGGTGGGTACTTTCGCCTGCAGTCCTCCACGGCCTTGGTCAGGGCGGGGTTCGGGGCCGGGGAAGGGGAGGAGTCGAGAGCCAGGGACGAGCCGAATGTGCTTTTGGGGACCGAAACGGCTCCATATAGGGCGTAGGCCCTTTCCAGGCACTCCGCAAGGGGATGATTTTTCGGGGCCGGTGAAGGCGGGTGGGTGCAGAGGACTACGGCCTCCCTACCGTTTTTATACTCCCCCAGATATTGCCTGGTCACCCGGAGGTTGGATCTGATAATCCCCCCACCGCCTATTGAAGAGGATCCCTGTTTGACCTTGGCCTCAAAGGGATGATCGGGTCCGGCAGCCGGTTGAGCGGGCGGAGTGACCCCGAAGACCCGGCAGGCGGCCTCGGCTGTTTGACCGGCCATATCCGTGACTCTGAGCCTGGCGGCCCTGACCCCTAGGGGAATGGGGAACGTAGCCAGCATTGCGCCTGATTCCGGATCCAGCCGAGGGTCCAGTTCACCTGCTTGTGAGACCGCCAGGTTCAAAACCAGGTCCTCCGGTGCGGTCCCCTGATCCGACACCACGGCCTTGAAGCACTCGTTTTCCCTGTCGTAGTGGAAGTCCTTTATTTTGGGGGTATCAAGTCTTACAAAGACCTCGCCGGTCTTATAAAGTGAGCGCCCGTCGTTGCTTATCTCACCCCCGTAGGCCTCCTCCCATTCCAGTAGCTCCGAGGTAAGATGCGCCGTATAGACATGAAGGCCCTCGCTAAGACCCATTGAGGCCTGATACACGCCTTGCCCCTCACAAGAGAGCCAGCGCCGTTTCCCTCCCACTGCCAGCCATGACTTCGCAGTGTCCAAACGGCACGGGCCGCTCAGAGAGATTCGGTATGTCAGAACGCCGTCTTCAACAACGACCTCCTCGGAGCAGGAGACCTCGGTTTGAAGGGAGACAGGGACCTTGTAGCTCTTCATTGTCCCGGTCGCCGTCATGTCCTTGACCTCGGCCCGCGCCTTGCCGCCGTCGTCGCATTCCAGGTCGTAGTCAAACACCACGCGCTCGGGATGTCTGATGGTGATGAAGCCTATGGGTTCCCGGCCGTCCGGTAGATGGACCTGGCTCACCCTGAATCCCTGAGAAGAGGCATCGGGCGGTCTTTCCAGGCGTTCCACGCGGAGGCAGGGATGCGTGGTTTCGACCTCGAGGGCGTTGAATACGTCCTCGTCCATTGGGCGCCCCTCGAGGGAGGCAAGCTCCATAGGAAGGATGACCGGGCTGAGATCGCGGTCGAATGCTATGGCATGGACAGCGGTTCTGAGGGGGTAGGGGATGCTTCGAAGGACCTCTACGGCCTCCACTTTTCCGTCGCCCTGGATACAGTTTATGGATTCCAATTCCCATTCGTCTTCTGAGGTCTCGACCTCAAAGGTGCGGTTGAGTTCAGACCTGTTTCCCGCCCGGTCTCCAAGGCTCATACTGAAGCTGACGTTTTCTCCGGGTTCCCAGCCGGGGGCCAAGTGCGATACGACAAAGACGGGGTCGCCTTTGAACCGGTCCAAGCGCCAATCCGCATCAATTCCGTTGATCTTGATTGAGAGCCCGGATTCCTCGGGATCGGGCGAGACGCCGGAACCTTCATCCCTGCAACGGACCAGGAAGGTGGTTTGGGTTGGCTGGAGCAGGTTTTCGTCCGGCTCAATCAGCTTGAGCTTTGGGGGCCGGGTGTCCACAATGAAGAGCGCCTCGGTCTCTGCGGCCATCCGCCCGTTTGCATCCTGAGCCGAGGCCGCCGCCTTGTGCCTTCCATCCCTGAGGCCTGAAAAGGAGGCAGCTAAAGCGGCCTCTGCCTCGGCCGTCGTGATTTCATGGGGGACCTCCTCTTGGTCTAGTGTTACCTTGAGCAGGTCTTTGCAGCTCGTGCAGACGAACCCGTCTTCCTTGTCCTGTTTCAGGCCCAGGCGAATGACCCCGGAGCCTGACCGAAGATACGTGATCTCGGCCGGGCCGTCCGCCTCGGCAATCCTGCAAGGCGCGGTCAACCAGGAGGCGAAGACCGCAAAGCAGAGCATGAAGCGGAAGAGGCTTGATCTGGAAGGATGATTCGCTTTCACACGGGTTCAAACCACGGGGGAAGTCGATTCAGGGGAGGCTAGGGATTTTGCGGCATTCTCTCTAACAAGATGCATGCCAGCGACCAAGTACTTGCATTTCGATACAAACAAGTCTTGATTTCCATCAGCTATGTCCGCATCTTATCGATATTGCGTCTTTCTCAGCATTGAGATGCCGGGGGCGGGAGATCGAATTGTGGTCCCTCGCGCACAAATTTTTATGCATATATGCACAGGAAACTGAGCGTGCGGCTAAACCTTGACGGTCTCGCAGAAACCCGCTCCACCGCCGCTGGGAACCTCGTAACCCCTTGAAACTATTAGGGCAG
>JBKHIW010000137.1:0-5600 GCA_046538465.1 Desulfobacteraceae bacterium
GCCCGGAGCGATGACAAGGCCGCCGGGGTAGAGGCCGGCTTCAGCAGCCTGGTCAAGGAGGTGCGTGACTCGGTGGTCAACATCAGCACGGTCAAGGTGATCAAGGGGCAGGAGTTGCCTTTTTTTCAGGGCCCCTTCGGTCGGGATGACCAGTTCAATGAGTTCTTCGAGCGGTTCTTCGGGGATCAGATACCCAGGGAGTACCGCCAGCAGAGCCTGGGAAGCGGTTTTGTGATCGACGAGGAAGGCTACATCTTGACCAACAACCATGTGGTGGAAAAGACGGATGAGATCAAGGTGATCCTGGCCAATGAAAAAGAGTATGAGGCAAAGGTGGTGGGCCGGGATCCCAAAACCGACCTGGCTTTGATCAAGATAGATTCTGGCGAGGCCCTTGAGCCCCTCCCCCTGGGGAACTCCGACGCCCTGGAAGTGGGGGACTGGGTCGTGGCGATTGGAAATCCTTTCGGGCTGGGTCATACGGTGACAGCGGGCATAGTAAGCGCCAAATACCGCCGAATCGGCACTCAGTCATATGCTGATTTCATCCAGACCGACGCGTCCATCAACCCGGGCAACAGCGGCGGGCCCCTCCTGGATACCGAGGGCAAGGTGGTGGGTATAAACTCGGCGATCTTTTCCCAGACCGGGGGGAGCATCGGTATCGGGTTCGCTGTGCCTGTCAACCTTGCCAAGGACCTGCTACCGCAGCTAAAAGAAGGCAAGGTGGTACGGGGATGGCTCGGCGTGATGATCCAGGCCATAACCCCGGAGCTTCAAGAAAAGCTGGGCCTGGAGAGCCAAAAGGGCGCCCTGGTGGGCGATGTCACGCCGGACGGGCCCGCGGACAAGGCCGGGGTCAAGAGGGGGGACGTGATAGTCTCCTTTGCCGGAAAAGAGGTAAAGGAGATGAACGAGCTCCCCATGATGGTGGGGTCTACCGCGGTCGGAGAAGTGGTGGAGCTGGTGGTAATCCGGAACGGCGAGAAAAAGACCCTGGAGGTCAAGATTGGGAGGCTCGAAGAGGAAGGGCCTGAGAAGAGGAGGCCGAGCGCTCCGGCCCCGGACGTGAAATTCGGCATGAAGGTGGAGGAGCTTACCCCGGAGTTGGCTAGAAGGCTGGATATTTCCGAGCAACAGGGTTTGGTGGTAATGGATGTGGAAAGGAACAGCCCCGCCCAGGAAGCCGGGCTTCGCCCCGGAGACCTGATCCTGGAAATCGACAGTGAAGAAGTCAAGACCCTGTCCGAGTACAGGGAAAAGATATCCGGCTACAAAGAAGGTGATACGGTCTTGTTCTTGGTCAGGCGGGGAGGGAATACGCTCTTCCTGACGCTGAAGGTCCGGGGGTAGATCTCCTCTGATGGAGGGGCTGTTGCTGGAGGCGCCGGCAAAGCTGAATGTGCGCCTCAAGGTCACCGGCCGCCGGTCGGACGGGTATCATGAGCTCGTGAGCGTCATGGTGCCTGTGGACTTGGTGGACAGGGTGTATGTGGAAGAGACGGGGCGCCCGGGTGTGACCTTTCGCTCAAGCGGGCTGCCCGTTCCGGAAGGGAAAGACAATTTGGCGGTGCGGGCCGCCTATGCCTTTCTCTCCAGGACGGATCAGGACCGGGGTCTTTTGGTCGAGCTGGAAAAACGGATTCCGTCTGCTGCAGGGCTGGGCGGGGGGAGCAGTGATGCAGGGGCGGTCTTGCGGGCGATGCGCCGCATCTATCCCGGGGCCTTCTCCGAGGAGGAGCTGGTCAGGGAAGCAGCCTCCCTGGGTGCGGATGTGCCGTTTTTTATCCGAGCCGAGCCTTCGCTCGCCAGGGGGATCGGGGAGGTGTTGGAGCCCCTGGACTGGTGGCCGGAGGTCTGGTACGTGCTGGTCAGGCCGCCCATCGCCGTTTCTACCGGCTCGGTGTACGCGCGGCTGAAAATCGAGTTGACAACAGACGAATATGACTATATATTCAAAGTCTTAAAACAAGGTGTGTTTTGCGTGGCCGATCTTCTGGAAAATGACTTGGAGAGGGTGACTGAGAATGAGCATCCGGCCATAGCCTCCATCAAGCAGGCCCTTAAGGCGGAGGGCGCCCAAGGGGCCCTGATGACCGGAAGCGGTCCCACGGTTTTCGGTGTTTTCCCCGGCGAAGAGGAGGCGCGGGCCGCGGCCGAGGGTATGATCACCCGCGGGATGGGTGAGGTTTTTGTGGTTACCAACTGGTTGGGTGACGGCGGCGGGGTGCAGCCTCGTCGCTTTCGGGCGGAATAAGGATGAAACTTTTCGGTGGAACGTCAAACCCCGAGCTCACCAGGAAGGTGTGCGATTATTTGGGCGTTGAGCCGGGGCGCATAAGCGCGAAGACCTTCAGCGACGGCGAGAGCCAGATAGAGATCCATGAGAACATCAGGGGACGGGATGTCTTCGTGCTGCAATCGACCTGCACGCCGGTCAACGACAATCTGATGCAGCTCCTGATAATCATAGATGCGCTCAGGAGGGCCTCGGCCAAGCGTATCACCGCGGTGATTCCGTATTACGGCTACGGCAGGCAGGACCGCAAGGTGAAGCCGCGGGTCCCCATCAGCGCCAAATTGGTGGCCGATCTGATCACAGTGGCCGGGGCGCACAGGGTGGTGGCCGTGGATCTACACGCCGGTCAGATTCAGGGCTACTTCAATATACCGGTGGACAATCTCTTTGCCGCCCCGGTACTTTTAAAGTATATCCAGACGTATTTCGGAAACGACCTGGTCATGGTATCACCCGATGCCGGCGGGGTGGAAAGGGCAAGGGCCTTTGCGAAGAGGCTGAACACCTCCCTTGCAATTATAGACAAACGGCGGGACGCCCCCAATATAGCCGAGGCGATGAACATAATAGGAGAGGTGGCGGGAAAGACGGCTATCATACTTGATGATATGGTCGATACGGCCGGAACGCTCACCCAGGCGGCAAGCGCCCTTATGAACCATCATGCGGACAAGGTCTTCGCCTGCTGTACTCACCCCGTGCTCTCCGGGCCTGCGCTCGAGCGTATAGAAGAGTCCCCCATGGATCACCTGATAGTCACCGATACCATACCCCTGAACGAGGAGGGGTCAAGATGCTCTAAGATTACGGTGCTGTCTGTGGCCGAAATCCTGGGAGAGACGATAAAGAGGATTTATTCGTCCCATTCAGTGAGCACCTTGTTTGTTTGATAAAAGCGCGCCCCCTTATGCCGGGGGCTTTGTTTTGAGGGATTTTGTGAAAATTTTTATTAATACTTCCCGTCATTGGCGGGGAGACGGGGAGGAATTAAATGGCACAATTTGAGTTGGCCGCTACTGAGAGATTTCAAACCGGAAAGGAAGCGGCACGAAAAATACGTTCGAAAAAGCAGATACCGGCCGTGTTTTATGGCCCCAAGATCGGCACCGTACACCTGGCGGTGAGCGCCGGTGACATGCAGAGCATCCTCAAGAAGGCCAGCTTGGAGAGCGTCATCATTGGGCTCAACATAGCCACAGGCGAGGGTGAGGTTCGAAAGGCCACCGCCATGCTCAAGGAGCTCCAGGTGGACCCCATCAAGGGCGACTACCTGCATGCGGATTTCTATGAGATTTCCATGGATGAAGAAGTCACAGTGGATATCCCCATCAACCTGGTGGGAGATCCTGTGGGGGTTACCAAGGGCGGGATACTTCAGTATGTCAGGAGGGAGATCACGGTTTCCTGCCTGCCGGGCAAGCTGATGGATCAGCTCGATATCGATGTATCCCACTTGGATATAGGCGAGGCGGTTCACATTGAGGATATTCCGCTGCCTGAAGGAGTGAGCACCGCTCAGGAAGGCCATCTCACGGTGGCTGTGGTGGCCGCTCCGTCCATATCCGAGGAAATGATGCCCGAGGAGGGCGCCCTGGAGGAAGAGGGGGAGCCTGAAGCCGAAGGGGTCGACGAGGAAGGTGCAGGCGGAGAGCCTGTGGAGTGACAGGGAGATTCTCCAGGAAAGGGGGTGAATCGAAGCCTTTAAAGGGTGTATTTGATAGCGGGCCTTGGAAATCCCGGATCCCGTTACAAGCGGACGAGGCATAATGTGGGCTTCGCGGTGGTCGAAGCGTGGGCCGAGCGCTTGGGGGTTCGATTTTCGGCTCGCCGCTTCCGGTCCACATACGGACGGGCCGTGGTTGAGGGGCGATCCGTGCTTCTCATCAGGCCGATGACGTTCATGAACAGAAGCGGCGAGGCCGTGGCTGCCTGGGCCGGATACTACCGTCTGGACCCGGGAGCGGTCCTGGTGATTCACGACGACCTGGATCTGCCGCTGGGCAGGGTTCGGGTGGTCAAAGGAGGCGGGGCGGGAGGCCACAAGGGCGTGGGCTCCTGCATCGAGCATCTCCGAACCGGGGGCTTTCCGAGGATAAAGATCGGGATAGGCCGGCCCGTGGGGAGTGAGGAGGTGCACGATTTCGTTTTGAGCCCCTTCAGGGAGGATGAGAAGGGGACCGTCGCAAGGGTTATCGAATTGGGTATTCGAGCCTGTGAGCTCTTCGTGGGGGAGGGTGTTGACTCGGCGATGAACGCCGTCAACGGCCAAAATCTCATTTCAAGCAAGGAGGGTATAAGCTGATGCAGGGATTAACTGTTTACGCCCCGTTTTTGGGGATACTGAGCGTGGTTATCGCGTGGCTGATTTTCGGCTACGTAAAGAAGCAGCCGAATGGTACACCGCTGATGCAGGAGCTGGAGGAGCAGATACACATCGGGGCCATGACCTTCCTCAGGCGGGAGTATTCCATACTACTAATATTCATAGCAGTGGTCTTTCTCCTTCTGGGGGTAGGCATAGCCTGGAAGACCGCCATAGCCTTCGTAACCGGTGCGTTTTGCTCAATGGCCGCGGGCTACTCGGGCATGACCGCTGCCACGCGGGGCAACTCCCGAACGGCTGAAGCTGCAAACAAAGAGGGCCAAGCCAAGGCGCTTAACGTATCCTACTTCTCCGGAGCGGTCATGGGACTGGCCGTGGCCGGGCTGGGGCTGCTCGGACTCGGGTTTTGGTTCTGGGTGTGGGGAGGCTCCCCGGACAGCGCCCAGTACATCAACGGCTTTGCCATGGGCGCGAGCTCCATAGCCTTGTTCGCTCGTGTCGGCGGCGGGGTTTACACCAAGGCGGCTGACGTGGGTGCGGATCTGGTAGGCAAGGTGGAGGCCGGCATCCCGGAGGACGATCCCAGGAACCCCGGCGTGATCGCGGATAATGTCGGCGACAATGTGGGAGACATCGCCGGCATGGGGGCGGATATTTTCGAGTCCTTTGTCGGTTCGGTTATCGCCACTATCGCCATCGGGGCCACCCTCGCCATCACCCCGGAGTTCGTGGAGCGCTTCTCCGTTCTCGAGGGCCTGTCTGAAGAGGCAATAAGGTTGAAGTATATGGCCATGCCTATTTTGGTGGTCATGGCCGGTCTGTTGAGCTCCTTTGTCGGGGTGTTTTCCATCAAGGCCTTTGCAAAAGGCAATCCGGCATCCGCACTGAGGTACACCACGTTTGTGGCCGGGGCCGTTTTCATAGTCTTGACCATCATCGTGACCAGCTCCCTCGGTATGCCTTGGGGCTGTTTTTGGG
>JBKHIW010000001.1:0-24451 GCA_046538465.1 Desulfobacteraceae bacterium
CTTGAGAAGACCGGCGAAATCTACCTGCCCTGCCCCTTGGTCCCACCGATAGGAGTTGACGTTCTGACCGAGCAGGGTTATTTCTTTCACCCCGCCCGCGACAAGCCCCTCAGCCTCCTCCAGTATGTCGGCCGGGGATCTGCCGGCCTCCCGCCCCCGGACATAAGGCACTATGCAATAGCTGCAGAAGTTGTCACAGCCCTGCATTATGGTGATAAAATCTTTCACCCTGCCCTTGAAGTATTCCTCGGCCCCCTTGGCCGGAGCGGTCATCGGGGGGTGGTCAATGTCAACCGCTGCAACCCGCTCACCGGTTTCCATGGTCCTCGCCACCAAGGCCGCTGTCCTGGGCGACTCCCTTGCACCGATCACTAGGTCGAGCTCCGGGAACCGTTTGAGCAGGACCTCCCCTTCCTGCTGTGCCACGCATCCCATCATCACCAGTATCCGCGCCCGGCCTCGTTTCTTGAGCCGGGACATGCGGCCCAAAGTGCTCATAGCCTTCTGCTCGGCCTTTTCCCTGACGCTGCAGGTGTTGACGATCAATATATCCGCCTCTTCAGGGCTCTCCGCGGGGGCCAGGCCGTGCTGGACAAGACACCGGGCCGCATAGTCAGAGTCGTACTCGTTCATTTGGCAGCCCATGGTGAAAATAAAGAACCGACACTGTTCCCCGGCGACCTCGTCCCGGCACGGAACGGCTAGGACGGCCCTTCGCCCTTTTCCCAGGCCTCGGATCGCCTCTCTGACCAAATCCTCGCAGCCCGGTGCGATGTTGACCTCCATGAGCCCTGAACCGGGGTCCAAGGTCCTGACCAACGCCATGCCGTCATAGGACTCCAGGGTTGTGCGAAACCTGTGGATATCCTTCTTGTCAACCCTGTAGTACTGCTTAGTGCTGGTCTCCATGATTGACCGCGCCCGCCCCTCCACCCCACATAAGCTTTGTACGAAGGATCTCGAAGTAGGTCTGATAGGGTGACTTGACCAGCCTGATGCGCTCCTTGGATTTTTGAATTACCACTTTGTCGCCGTTTAGAAAGTTGAATCCAACCTGGCCGTCCAAGGTCAAGGCCACCTCCTCAAAGACCTCATCGCCCATCTCGATCCTTACCGCGGCGGTGTCAGGAAAAATTATGGGGCGGTTGGTAAGAGTGAAAGGGCATATGGGAGCAAGTATGATATTGGACAGGGTGGGATACACAATAGGTCCCCCTGCTGAGAGGTTGTAGGCGGTTGATCCGGTGGGCGTGGAGATGATAAGCCCGTCCGCCCTGAAGGTGGTGAGGAACTGATCATTGATATGGACCTTGAGGTTGAGGATGCGGGCCGGTGCGCTCTTATTGATCACCACGTCATTGAGCGCCATTGACCTGAAGGCCTCTTCGCCGCCCCTGACCACCCGCGCATCCAGCATCAAACGGCTCTCCACCTCCAACTCGCCCTGAAGCATGCGCTCCACCGTGGGGTAGAGCATCTTCAGGGGCACCTCGGTCATGAAACCGAGGCCGCCGAGGTTGACACCGAGTATTGGAGCCCCAAGCCCTCCTACCAGCCTTGCGGCACCCAGCAGAGTGCCGTCGCCCCCCAGTACCACGATCCAATCCACACTTTCCCGGACGGCCGAGGATCGACGAGGCTCGGGCCGGGCCGTCCATGACCCGGGAGCCTCCATCTCTTCTGAAAAAACAAAAACTCCTCTCTGCTCCAGCCACTCCTGGAGGCGGGCGGCCTCCCTCCTGGCGGGTTCATATTTGTATTTATATATTATCCCGACCGATACACTTGTTTTCATTTTGTAGGGCTCATCTGCGGTCCTGGTGGATCACCGCCCAGTCTTCTGCATGATCCGAAGTGGTGTCCACCACTATATGTTCTACCGAAAGAGACGGCAGCCCGCTGAGCAGTTTGTCAAGATCCACAGGCTCGAATACGGCCTTGTTATTGAAGTAAGCCTGCTCAGTAAGAGCGTTGGAGTCGTATTCACCCCTGGATCGAGCCAGGATCCGCCTTATGGAGACCTCCTCGGGGCATCTGGTCTCCTGGATCACCAGAGTCATATTACTCTCAACGGCCACGCGGGCCGCCCTGCGCCGCAGGGCCTGCGTGGCAAAGGTGGCATCCATGACCAACCCTATGCCGAGGCCTGCAAAACGCCCGGCCATGCGAAACACCTCTTCGTATACCTCTTCCCTCTTCCCCATGTCCGAGGCGAGCTTTTCATTAAATACGTCCAGGTCTTTGAAGACCTCCAAGCGCAGAATATCTGTTCGGAGTACTATATATCCCTTGAGCCGCGCTGCGATCTCCGTAGACCGGGTTTTACCCGAGGCGGGGAGCCCGCAGGCGATCAGCACCACCCTGGAGCCCAACTCTCTTTCAATGTAAGCTTGGAACGGTTCGTCCAAATTGACACTCCGGGCCTCTGCGGCCGACTGCTTACTCCTCGATATAGGACCGGGCCAAAGCAAAGTACTTCCCGGCGACAACGGCCGCCTCGTCCCGGGCGGTGGGGGAGACACCCTGGTCGTCCAACTGAAAGCCTATGACCTTTCCCCTGACGTATGCCCTGTAAACCTTGTAGAAGGTGAGGAGGCGCTCCATGCCGCTCTCGCACGCCGGCTCTGCATAGGCCCTCCAAAGACACCCAGCGGCCTCGTATCCGCCCCGGAACTCCAAATCCATCAGCAAAAAAGCGATATCCGCCAGTATATCAGTATACCTGAATCGATCGTTGAATTCTATGCAGTCTATTACCGCCACTTTTTCTTCATCCAGAAGGCAGATGTGCTCCATGTGGAGGTCGCCGTGACAATCCCGTATACGACCGCTGGAGACCCGTTCCTCAAAGAGCTCGGAGTACCCCTTGAAAAAGTCCTCGGTCCAACGTTTGATTTCAGCATAGTCCTGCGAGTCTATTGTACGTCCTATATACGGCGCGGTCTGCTCAAAGTTCTCGTCCGTGTTGACCTTGAAGTTCTCCCAATGACCGAAGTTGTCGATCGTCGGCGAGCGCGCGGCCTTTAGATGGAAATCGGCCAGGACTCGGGCCACCCTCTTCAAGTGATGCTCCTTGAGCTCTCCCCGCTCATACAAATAGCGCATGAGCCTCTGTTCAGGAATACGTCTCATCCGCACGGCATAGTCAACTGTTTCCCCGGACCCGCCAAGGCGGTCCCTTCCCTTGTCCCTGGTCACAGGGATCACCCCCAGGTATATGTCCTCGGACAGGCGTTGATTGAGCCTGACTTCCTCCCTGCAGTAATGTCCGCGGAGCTCCAGGGTGGAAAAATTCAGGAAGCCGAAGTCAACCGGCTTCTTGATCTTGTAGACGAAGTCATCTCCCACCAAGACCATGGATATATGGGTCTGGATTAGACGCACGTCTGTGGTGGGATCCGGCAGCGAAGATGGATCTAACAGGTCTTCAATCCTTGCAGACATCTCCTTCCCTTTCCGGCTTTTCCTGAACGAGCCCTGGATACCGGGCAGTCCGCGCTATGTGCGGGCGGCCGCCCTGCATCTTATTCAGCCGCCCTGCCCTGTCAACCTTTTTATCTTCTGGTATCAGGACCTCTTCACTGTTGAAGGGCTTTGTGATAACTACCTCTGTCCAGTGAAGCAAAATGCGGATCTCAGCGGATCCTGATTCCAGGGAGGGACTGTGATGGGAATAATGGAGAGCGTGGATCGGGCGGCGGGCTTCCTGGCCTCCAAGGCGACTGAGCGACCACTGGTAGGCATGATAACCGGTACGGGCCTTGGTGGTCTCACCAAGGATATGGAGGTGGACATTCGTATTCCCTACAGCGACATACCCGGGTTTTCCAGCTCCACTATTGAAGGACATAAGGGTACTTTGGCCTGTGGGAGGATATACGGCAAAAGGGCGGTGGTGATGGAAGGGAGGCTCCATCTCTACGAAGGCTATGAGCCCGGTCAAGTCGTCTTTCCGGTTCGGGTGATGGCGAGAATGGGGGTTGAATGCCTGCTGATATCCAGTGCGGCGGGAGGGCTCAATCCATGGTTCATTCCGGGGGACCTTATGTTGGTGAGAGACCACATCAATTTGACAGGGAAAAATCCTCTGACAGGCCCTAACCCGGAGGGCCTGGGGCCTCGTTTTCCGGATATGAGCAGTCCATATGATCCCCGCCTGATAAGGCTGGCTCGCAGTCAGGCCTCGGCCCTGGGAATAGACCTTAAAGAAGGGGTTTATGCAGGAGTCAGCGGTCCCAGCCTGGAAACCCCCGCCGAGACAAGATTCCTCAGGGCTATAGGCGCGGATGCCGTGGGCATGTCCACGGTCCTGGAGGTAATTGCGGCGGTTCACAGCGGACTGCGTGTGGCAGCCGTGGTAGCGGTTACCAACGTCAACCTCCCGGACTGCATGCGGCCCACTACGCTGGAGGAGGTAATCACTAACGCCGAGCGCGCAGCCCCTGCACTCAGGGCGGTATGGAGGGGCCTCCTGGAGACCCTGACTCCTGAGGGCGATCCGACTGAAAGAGGCTGATCTTAGAAATAGGAGGCGGTTATGGAGCATGCCGACATCTTGGTGGAAAACGCAACCATACTCACTGTCGATCTCGATAACACCATTATCCAGGGAGGCTCAATAGCTGTTCGCGGTGACACCATAATCCATGTGGGGTCCCCGGCAGGCAGCGAGTGGCGAGCGGAGACGAAAATCGACGCCAAGGGAGGAATAGTGCTTCCCGGACTGGTGAACGCCCATACCCATGCAGCCATGACCCTCTTCCGGGGATTGGCCGACGACCTGCCGCTGATGGAGTGGCTGACCGACTATATTTTTCCGGTGGAAAAACGCATGGACGCCGATTTTGTAAGGACAGGGAGCCTTCTAGCCTGCGCTGAAATGATCCTTTCAGGCACCACGACGTTTTGTGACATGTATCTCTTCGAGGCCGAGACCGCACGTGCTGCCGAACAGGCCGGTATGCGCTGCGTGGTGGGAGAGGTGTTGTATGATTTCGACTCCCCTTCCTACGGAGACCTTGAAAACGGCTTCAAGACTACCGAGGCCCTGATAAGTGACTGGAGTGGCCATCCTCTGGTATCAGTGGCAGTGGAGCCCCACTCCCTTTTTACATGCAGCCCGGATCTCCTCGCCAGGGCCCGCGAGATAGCCGAAGCCGGTCAAGTTCCAATGGCCATACACTTGGCAGAGACCGAGAACGAGGTTCGGAGGATACGGGAGCAATACGGCAGGCTCCCTGTTGAGCACCTTGCTGAGCTGGGGCTCCTGGGACCGGACCTGATAGCGGCCCACTGCGTCCACCTTGAGGAGCACGAAATCTCCATGTTGGCGGAAGCCGGGGTAAAAGTGGTCCACAATCCGGAGAGCAACATGAAGCTCGCCTCGGGCGTTGCGCCTGTAACCCGGCTCCTGGAAGCCGGGCTGACTGTATCCCTGGGGACCGACGGCTGCGCCTCCAACAACAATCTGGACCTCCTATGCGAGATGGATACCGCCGCCAAGCTCCATAAGGTGCACACAATGGACGCAACCGCCCTGAGCGCAGAAACTCTCCTGCGCATGGCCACCATAGACGGGGCAAAGGCCTTGGGTCTCGACCCGGTCATAGGCTCATTGGAGCCCGGCAAAAAGGCGGACATGATCATCCTGGATATCGACGCCCCTCATCTCACCCCTTTGTACAATCCCGCCTCTCATGTGGTCTACTCGGCCTCGGGAAGCGATGTGCGCTGCTCCATAATAAATGGACGGGTGGTGATGGAAAACCGCGTGCTTCTCACGTTGGCACTCCCTGAGATCCTGGAGAGGGTAAAGCTGAGGGCCGGTGACGTACGCACGTGGACGTCCAAAAAGGTATAAAAATTAAATAATCAAATTAGAATTTTAACAAAGATAGCTCATAATTTTTCTCAGCTATTGATTCGGTCTGACAAACCTGATGAGAGTGATCTCAGGAGGGCTGAGTATCCGAACCGGCGGGCCCCAGGTACCTGCCCCCCTGTTTACGTAAAGGACGGAGCCGTTCCCTGCATCATAGCGGCCTTTGAAGTAGGGGAAAACGCGTGAGACCAGCAGACCAAAAGGAAAAATCTGCCCGCCGTGCGTGTGTCCTGAGAGCTGAATGTCGAAACTCCCGGGAGCGCCCTCTTCCAGCTCAGGTCTGTGCGTAAGAAGAATCACCAGCCGGTCCTCATCGATCCGGGAAAGCATGGGGCGGGCGCGGGGAGGCGGCTCGACACCCCTCTCAGACCCGGTCGGGTCGTCGATACCGACCACCGCCAGCCAGGAGGAAGGCATGGCGGCAAGGTTGCGAAGGACGGTGAAGTCCGCCCGTTCCATAAAGTCCACGCTCCATTCCACCCCGGCGTAGAATTCATGGTTGCCCAACACGGCATACTTGCCGAGAGGGGGGGATAACTTTCTGAAGACGGCCTGGATCAGGTCCGGCCGTCTGCTTCCCCTGTCCACCAAATCCCCGGTCGCCGCGATCAAGTCCGGGCGGAGCAAGGCCGTCCGTTTCGCTACGCGCTCGGCCTCCTTCAGACTGTTTATCTCTCCCAGATGCAAATCGGATATTTGGACCACCCGCAGTTCGTTGACCTCCGGGGGCAGCTTGGAGGTCTGCACCTCCAGCTCCTCCACCCGAAGATCGCCTGCCTCCAAGTGACCGTAAGCACTTGCGATCAGTGCAGCCCCTGCGCACGCTGCAAATCCTGCCCTGACCGTACGCCGGTCCCACGGCCTGCCTGCGAGGGCAAAAAGGCCCCTCACGACATCAACCGCACCCTGTGCACAAACAAATAGAAAAATCAGGGCCATCCACTCATACCCGATATAGAGAGTCAAAACAGGTAGAGGGCCTTCCCAGATTGAACCCAAAACCCTTCCAAGGACCGGAGAGATCCACATGAACCCCAACCAGGCGAGAACAACAGCCCTTCCGCGTGCTCCCAAAGGACGGCAGGCGATCAGTTTGAGATAAAGGTAGGTGTGGGCAAGGGCGTAGAGGCCCAAGACCGCTGTTAGAAAAATGACAAAAGAGGCCATATCGCTTGATCCTTTGAAATGCCTGCGAAATATATTAGAATAAAAAAGATTGGTCAAACTCGCATCTGAAATGAGCATCTGAAATAGCGCATGCAGCCTCCCTTTACTCCTCACCTCTACTTCATTGCCTTGGGCAGCCGTCTTCGCGGCGTGCCCGAGGTTCGTACCTTGGGAGTCAGGCCCAACTTTCAAGACTACACCCAAGAGGAACGGGAGGAGATACTCAACGCATCGCTGGTCCTTTATCCCACGCGGAATTACGCCCAGTTTCTTACTACCATGGGAAGGCCCATTTTCCCGAGCCTGGAGACCTACTTATACGCAGATGAGAAGATCCTTCAGAGCACCCTTTTCCAGATGCTGGGCATAAATCATCCATTGACCCGGTTCTATTACCCCCTTCATCATCACCGGATTCTTGAGGACTTCTCGTTCCCATTCGTTGCCAAACTACCCAGGGCCTCCTCCCGCGGCCGAGGCGTCTTCCTGGTGGAAAAACCGGCGGATCTATGGAATTATCTGGACCGCACCAAGGTGGCTTATATTCAGGAATTTCTCCCCCACAATCGAGATTTGAGGGTGGTGCTGATCAACTATGACCCAGTACTGGCGTATTGGCGCAAGGCGGCTCCCGGAAGCTTCAAGACCAACCTTTCCCAGGGCGGCTCCCCGGATTTCGACGGAATTCCGGAAGACATTTTGGCCTTTGCCTCAGAATGCGCCTGGAAGTGCAGATTCAATGATGTTGGGCTTGACTTCATTTACTGCCATGGAAGATGGTATCTAATCGAGGCGAACATGATGTACGGTCGCAAAGGCCTTTCTCTAAGGGGAATGGATCTCAAGGAAATCATTCGCGGGAAACTGGTTAATGGCAAAATCACTCCGTGACGCCACCGGCCTTTATATCGGGGAGCGGCCCAAGGGCTTCAAGGTTTGGAAATTCTTCCTGTATTTGGCTCTCGCCGCTCTAGTCGGCCTCCTCGCCCTGTTGGGCGCGGTCTATTATGATGTCTCCAGGGAGGCCGCCTCCCGTATACAGGAAGGGGTCATCCGTCGGGTTATCTTTTCAGAAAGCCCTGTCTACTATGACGACGGAGAGACCCTCATAGGTGTCTTTTTTGAGAAAACTCACAGGCGCTACATTGATTACGAAGACATCCCCAAGGTCTTTGTAAAGGCCATAGTAGCGGCGGAAGACAAAAGTTTTTTCGACCACCCCGGATTCGACCTAACCGCTATAATGCGTGCCTTTGTAGCCAATATCAAAGCCGGGCGTGTGGTCCAGGGGGGAAGCACCATCACCCAGCAGACCGCCAAGAACGTCTTCGAGAGGCAGCGGCGTTCATATACAGCAAAGCTGAAGGAGCTCTTTCAGGCCCTGCTCCTGGAGCGTAAATACTCTAAGGAGCAGATCTTGGAGTTTTATGTGAACCAGTTCTTTGTGAGCGGCTTCGGACGGGGCCTTCAAATCGCCTCCAGGTATTTTTTCGACAAGGACGCCAAGGACCTGGACTTGGTGGAAAGCGCATTCATCGCAGGCTGTGTCAAGGGGCCCAACAGGTACAACCCCTTTATTAAGAAGACCGAGACCGAAAAAGAGAGGGCCCTTCGGGAGGCTGAGACTCGCAAGGACTATGTCCTGGATCAAATGCTGGCTCTTAATTTCATAACAAGCGAGGAACACCGGCGTGCCTGCGACAGGGAGATACCCTTCAAAGAGGGGCGGGTGACTTATCGTTTGAACGTAATACTGGACTATGTCCGCGAGCAGCTCCAGTCACCCTATTTCCGGACGGTATTGGAAGAGGAAGGCATAGAAAACATAGCCACCTCGGGGATAAGAATCTATACATCAATAAACCGAGAACTCCAAAGAGGTGCACTAAAGGGCCTGAGGACCCATCTTCCCAAGCTTGACGTGCAGCTCCTGGGATATGACGGGAAGGCGCTCCAGGACCGTTACGCCGGACTCCGGGAGAACCCTTCGAAGCTCGGAGACGAAGGCCTGCCGCTTATAGCCCGAGTGGACAGCGTGAACGCAGACCCGGACCGGCTGAATTTGAGAGTCTCTTGGGAAGACGGGGAGGGCCTCATTGAGTTTCAAGGGATGAGAGAGCTGGGCAAGGCATGGATTCAGGGCCGAAGAGGCCCATGGGCCTCATTCGAAAAGGAGGAAGCTAAGGAGTTTCTTGGCTTGTTCGAAGAGGGGGATCTGGTCGCGGTGGCCCCTGATGAAGGACAAGGAACGAACGGTCTTTGTCTTACCCAGATCCCTGAGCTGGAAGGGGGTACAATAATACTTCAAGATGGAATGATACGAGCCATGGCGGGTGGATATTTCAACCATCACTTCAATCGTGCGGCAGACGCCAAACGGCAGATGGGCTCTGCATTCAAGCCACTGGTCTACACAGCAGCCCTTCAGCTCAAATGGAATCCCCTGGATCTCTTGAAGAACACAAAGGATGCATTCAATTTCGAGAAGACATCCTATCTCCCCAACCCGGACCATGAACCGCAATCCGAGGAGGTGTCCATGGCCTGGGCCGGGGTGAAATCGGAAAACCTTGCCACAGTTTGGCTTCTGTATCATCTCACCGATCATCTGAATCTCAGCGAGTTTCGGGAGGTGGTAAAGCATATCGGGCTGCATCGACGTTCCGATGAATCCTACCAGGACTATGCAGGAAGGATCAGAGATCGGCACGGAGTGGTGGTTAATGAAGACGCATTGATGGAGGCGTCCTTTATAGAGGCGAAAAGGGCGATTGAATCCGATGTGATATTTGCGGGGCACGCAGAGGCCCTTAACAACCTCAGGAGACTCCATTACCAGGTAGACAAAGAAGCCCTGGATCTCAAGGACCCCGCCCACAGGCGGATCCTGCGCTTGAATTATCAGAGATTGAAGGACCTCAATATTGAGCTAAAGGAGATCCTTAAGCGAACCAGGACCCTTTTGAACCGGGTGCCCACCGGCCGGGAGGCTGACGAGAGGAGCCATGGCGAGCTCTCCGCCTTGCTGGGCAGATTTGTGATCGAAGACCGAGGTGGACAGGGTCGGAGGCGGGTGGTGTTTCCGTTTACAGCCTCAGGGGAAAGAGAAGGCCTCGGAAACCCCTTGTCCTTGGACCAGGTCCTGAGGGACCCTGGACTGCTCGATCCAGGACGGATATGGATCGACGCCCTTTTGCCCTCGGAGGTGCTCGATTTCCTTCGCTCGAGCATGGTGAGCATATACAAGGACCTGAAGTCACAGCAACGGTATGACTTGGAACTGCTTTACAGGATCAGGGATTTCAGGACCTTGGTAAATCTCCATTATGTGCTGGAATTGGCCCGTCGGAGCGGGATTTCCACTCCCCTGGACCCGGTTCTCTCGTTTCCCTTAGGTTCAAATGCAGTAGGCATAGCCGAGATGGCCCGGGCTTACCATACTATGATGTGCGGCCGGGTACGGCCCTTGGGCCGAACCCTGTCCGAGGAGATGATCCCGGTGATCAAACGGATCGAGGACCGTCAAGGCGAGCTGATTTGGGAATACCAAGGAGGTGGACTGGAGATCCTCTCGCCGAAGATTTCCGGCATGATCTCGGAGATTCTTCGCCTGGTGATAGAGGAGGGAACCGGAAAACGTGCGAGAGGGAAAGTCCTTTTATCTGTGCCCGCCGGGGACGGTGACGAGATAGAGCTTCCCATCCCGGCCTTCGGAAAGACCGGAACGGCCAACCGTTTCACCAATTCCGCGTTCATGGGATTCGTACCTGGACCCGGCGGGGAAAGCAACGCCCTGGACAGGGAGAGAGGGTTTGTTATAGCTACATATGCAGGATTTGACGATAACAGCCCCATGAAAAGTGATCGTATTACTGTATACGGCTCTTCCGGCGCCCTTCCCATATGGATCGATACAGCCAATGCAGTGGTCAACAGCCCCTTTTATAGGAAAGGGCTTCGCCTGGCCGATCTGGCATTCGAGATTCGCCCCGGGCTTCTTAAAAGGCCCGAGGGCCTCCATCCCGTGGAGGTGGACGCAGCAACCGGACTGCCTGTCAGGAGGAAAGAGGAAAGGTCACCGGGAAGGACTGTATACATACTATCGAATGTGAATGTGGAAGACGGAACCGTGCGGCTCAACAGAGTGTTCGAGCCCATACAAGGAGCCGGTGAATATGGGAAAGACTAAACTGGGAAAAATCACGCTTCTCCTGTCTTTCATTCTTCTGGTGGGGACGGCCGGGGGCTGTGCACCCGGCCGGATCGGCTTCCCCGCAGCTGAAAAGGAGATCCGGACAGAAGAACCCTTGCTCGACCCGTCCGAGGTGGAAAGGCGTATAGACCGATTGGAAGAGGCCTTGACAAAGGATCTTGACGAAGAAAGAGAGGCCGAGCTTCAAAGACTGCTCTCGGACTACCGGAAGACACGCTCTTATCTCGGCCGTCCCGGTCGAAGCGGTGATGAAAAACATGTAGTAAAGATTCTTTATCATGCGCTGACCAGACTGGAGGAGAGCTACCTGGAGATGTCGCGGGCGGTCCGCCCTTCCCCTCCGGAAATAACGGGCGCTCTCTCAGATCAAAAAGAGCGCATCTTGAACGCTTATGTGGCCGGCGACCACGGAGCGGTGTTGAGCGGGCTCGATGATCTGGAGGCTGAATACGGGCCCGGCTATTTGGACCCGGCTCTTGGAGTGATCAAGGCCTTATCACTTGCAGAGCAGGGGAAAAAGGCCGAGGCCTTGGATCTGGCAGAAAAGATCCTCCCCGAGCTCGAAACCCGTCCCGGGTCGGCGGTGCTCAGAGGTAAGATGGTTTCCTGGTATGTGGAAACGAATCGTCCGGATCAGGCCCGTGCTCAGTATGAAAAGCTGGTGGATGATCTGCAGGAGACAAAGGTGGCGATCAACCGCGCGGGGAGAACACTGGCCCGCTTAGGCATTGAATCCCGGACCGATATTGAAGCGATGGACGAGCCTAAGCCTCCACCCGGGGGGAAGGGGCAAACTGAACTCACCGGGACAGAGGATTTGATTAAGGAAGTAAACAGGCTCATAAGTGAGGGGGCCTTCCATGAGGCCAAGCTTCTCCTGGTCAGACACCGTATACGCTCGGCAGGCGAGGAAGACCGCGCGCTTATCGACCGGGCCATGAAACGGGTGGAGGAGGCCGAAGCTCAGGCTGGAGAAGAGGATGAGCCTGCAGTTCAACGGGAATCCGGTTCGGGAGAGGCCTTGACCGATGCCCGCCGCCTGATTGAACAAGAGGACTACGAGGGGGCGCTGGCCAGCATAGAGGAGATGGAGCGGGAGGAGGCGTCTCTTGCCGCACTCCGCGACCTCAGGCGGGAGGCCACTGAGAAACTGATTCACAAGGAGCGTGAAGAGGCCGCCCAGCTCTATCTTCAAGCCAGAAACGCCAAGGACGAAAAAGAGAAAAAGGCCCTGCTTGCATCTTGCTACAAGATTCTGCAAGGGCTTCTGGAGCGCTTCCCGGGCACGGATATGACGGAAAAGCTGGAGCGCAACCTGAAGACCGTACGAGAGGAAATGAAGTCTGTGGGCATGTCTCCTCCGCACCCCTGATATTAAAGGAATCTCGCCCTGGTGATGGCATCCCTGCCGAATCGGGTTCGAATTTCATCCACGGCCTGCTCCAGGGACTCCCACGCCTTGAGTGGATCATGGCTCTCGAAAAGGCTCAATTGCAAGTGTCCGTCTCGTACCGGAGAGAGGTTTGAAAGACCGATACCTATCAATCGGTATTTGTCTCTTCCAGAGGCCGTCCTTTGGAGGAGCCTTACCCCTTCCCTGTATATGACATAGGTCGAGGCGGTGGGCCGGGCAAGAGTCGCACTCCTGGTCAAGGAGCCGAAATCCGCCTTCTTCAGCTTGAGCGTCACGGTCACGCCTTGGAGGCCCTTCATTCTGGCCCTGGCACCCACGATCTCGGATTGAGCCAGGAGTTCCGCCTTCAACCTTTCCGCGTCAGCGGTGTCCTCACACAGGGTCTCCTCGCTGCTGATGGACTTGACCTCGGACCTCTTTTCCACCGGGGTTTCGTCCATCCCCCGGGCCAGTTCCAGGAGGCGGCTACCCGGCCCCCCGGGGCGTCCTTGAAGCCTGAGTACGTCGCCCAATGTCCTCAGCCCCTCGGATTCCAGGGCCGCTGCAGTCTTGGCCCCCACGCCCGGCACCTTTCTGAGTTCGAGTCCGTGGACTACCGAGTCCACATCCTCAGGCCTTATTACCGTGAGGCCGTCAGGTTTTTCCATATCCGAGGCCACCTTGGCCAGAAACCTGTTGGGGGCCACTCCCACCGATCCGGTGAGCGAGGTGCGCTCCATTATACGCCGCTTGATCTCTCTTCCCGTCTCCACCGGAGGCCCGTTCAAACGCCTGGATCCGGTGAGGTCGATATACGCCTCATCGATTGAGACCTGCTCAACTGAAGGCGAGAAATCCTTCAGCACCTCCATGACCTTGCAGGAGACCTCTTTGTATCGCGCCATGCGCACTGGAAGGAAAATGCCGTGAGGACACAACCGCTTTGCCTGGAAGATCGGCATGGCCGATCGTACCCCGAAGACCCGCGCCTCGTAGCTGGCCGTAGAGACCACCCCACGCCGGCCTGTCCCGCCTACCACAACCGGCTTCCCCCTGAGCTCGGGCCGGTCGAGCTGCTCCACCGCCGCATAAAAGGCGTCCATGTCCACGTGAAGGATCACCCGTTGCATAATTTATCCCTGTCCCAAATTCGATCCCTGGATCAGCGGGGGGCTCCATAAGGGCCCATGAGCATGTTTCGCAGGCGTCTGTAGGCAAGGTCCATCAAAGGCTCCAAATTGACGATATCGGCCTTGTTGTACTCGATCAAGCGCTCCAGTGCGGACTTGTCCCCGCACCGTTGGTACTCCGCCCATAGCAGTACGGCGTGGTATCCGTTCATACCTTCCACTCCCGGGGTCCTCTCAAGTCCCACCTTACGTTCAATGGACTTGAGGCCTCCTCTCAGTCCTATACGCCGCAGCAAAAAGCGCAGATCGATATGGACGGGCGGCATGGAAATGCCGGGAAAGGTGCGCCTGATGAACGGCAGGTCAAAACCTGCGCCGTTGAACGTGACTACCACGTCATACCGGGCGATTGAGCTCTCAAAGTCTTCCAGATTGAATCCGTTTACAAAAGTCTCCACCCTGGATCCGTCATAGAGCCCTATCACGGTAATTTCGTCGAAACCCTCATAACCGCCGCTGGTCTCAATATCCAGGTACACGGCCCTGTTTCTGAACTCCTTGAAAAGCCGCCACACCTCCGATCCGGGAAGACGCTCGGCAAAGTAATCCGCCTCATGAAGGCGCCTCAGGCTTCGCTCCAGCTCCGTCCTGGCGAGGCTGTCCCGGGCAGAAGGGAGTACCGCGCCGCCACTGCCCAGGAAGTCCTCCCAAGTCCTGAGCCCTAGAGCCCAGAGTCTTTGCTCGGTCTTGAATCCTATTCCGGGTATGTGGAGAAAAGTGCTTTTCAGCATAACGGCAAGCTATGGTCCGCAAAAAAGCCCGTTCTCATAGAGAAGCAGCTCGTCCCCGGATTCCAGGAGGGCGGTCACCCGCTTAGGCTCAGTGTTAACCAGGTCCCAGTGGAGGGCTGAATCATTGAAGCCCAGATCCTCCTTTCGCTCTTTGGTAAGAGAGGCCGGGTCGCCGTCAAAGGTGTCCGAGTAGGAGGAGCCCAATGCTATGTGGCAGTTGCCGTACCGCCCACCGAAGTTTTCATCGAAGAGCGTATTGGCCATAAAGCGGTCTATCCGGGAAAAGCGCCTGTCCGTCAGGCTGAACTCTCCTATACGACAAGCACCTTCGTCCATTGCCGCCTGCTTGCGAACGAACTCCGCCCCCGTCTTGGCCCCCACCTTGACCGCCCGACCCTTCCTGAATTCCAATCGGACACCCTGGACGTAATTGCCGCTCCTGAAAGAAGGCTGATCAGCATAATAAACGCCCTCTGTTCCCCGCCAATCAGGGGACATAAAGATCTCGAAGCTGGGTATATTATGCCCGGAGATACCCACCCATTTCCTCTGCTCTCCTTGCCTCACCCGGAGGTCCACGCGTTCGGACTCCAGATGCAATTCCTTGATTCGAAGAGCGTTCAGCCATTCCTTGATCGTTGCGGCCTCCCTGTAAATATTTTCCCATTGGGCGACCGGATCGTCGGTATTGAGATAACAGGCCTTTATAATCTGATGGGCGTACTGCCTGGGAGTCAACCCTGCCCGTTTGGCAAGCTCTTCAGTGGGCACCATGCACAGGGTCCATCCAAAGCTTCCGCGGTCTTCCCTCCGGTTGAGTATATCCCTCAGGGGCTTGACCGCCACAGCCGCCCTGCCAATCCTCTTGGGGTCAATCCGCCTGAGGTGGGTCAGAGACTCGGGTGCATGCAGGTAAATGCTCCCGTTGAGGCCTTCATAGAGTTCGCTCGTACCCGGGGGAATGAAGACCAGCTGATCATTGTCCGCCTTTTGAAAAAAATTCTTTTCCATTAAATGTGTGAGTCCCATCCGCATCACCGGGTGGTACCCGAAGTCCATAAGCCTTGAATGCACTATCTCGGCCAGGGGGACCGCCGCCCGATCGAATCGCACTATTACTACGTCTCCCCTGGAGAAAGGCTCCTTTCTCGCTGTCTGCATCCCCCAGAGCAGCACTTGAGCGTACTTTTCCATGGTTTGCTTTCCAAGCATATTACAAAGCCTCCTCGCTCTACCGTGTCCAAGGATTCGACCGCCGGACTCTATATCGCCACTCCCCTGCTTCTACTCGGGGCTTTTCTCAAAAAACCGCCGGCTTGCAGATCAACTCCCTGACCCTGAGGTCGAAGAGATGAAAGCTGTTTGCAGGCTTGAGCACCATTGCGGTATCGATCCCTGTTGAAGTTCCGCCTGTAGATATCACGTCCCTATCCGTTCGGATCAGCCCGGCGTCAGCGGCCATGAGAGCAAGCTCCACCGCCACCTTTGTACCTTGGCCGAAGGTGCGATAAGTGTAGGCGATTATCTCATCGAGTTGGTATGTGGAGAGCTTGTCGCGCACCCCTCTCCCCACTCCTCCGAATGCGTGCTGGCAGGTGAGGACCTTGACTCCCGAGGCCTCCAGCCTCTCTCTCGCTTCTTGGCTGAGTTCCTGGTGATCGGGCTCTCGAAAGCCGGTGACATGGCTCACCGCCACAATCCGGATAGCGGAAGGAAAAACCTCCAGCGCCTCGAACGCGGTCTTTCCGCTGCAGGTAGGGATAAGGACTTTTTCTATGCCCAGCTCTCCAGCCCTTTGAACAACCATCTCCAGGACCCGGCGGGTATTCTTCGGGCCCGGCTTGTCGAAATACTCACAAGATACCTGCCGGCAACCGGTAATATCAGACATTTAGGCTTGTCCTCCTCTTTTGCTGGATTTCATGTCAGGTGGAACCGCTCTCTTCAGGCCCTTGTTTACACTGTTCAGCAGGAAAGGGGCAACCCAAAACCCGTCTGCCCCGGCCTGCGGAAAAAAGGCCCCCTTGGGCCTCCGGTTCAGCTCATATCCGCCCGGTTGAACGAAAGCTCTTCAGGCCACTCCCTGAAGTGCCCGTCCCATGGCCCTTTTGTACAGGCGTCGACCAGGATTTTCCTCCCTGAGACGCGGATATCCCGCTCGGCGTCCACATTGCTGCACGCCCTCCAAACCAGGCCTCGGTGGTCAAAGAGATCCACCCCTGAGTCGAACAGCACCAGGATGTTGAACGCCCGAGCAGCCTCCAGGCCGAAGAGCAGTTCTTCATAGTAGGAAGTGTTTCTGCCGGGGCCCCACTCCACACTGGCAAAGGCAAGCCCGTTTTTCATTGCCCCCTGCCCCCCATCCCAGGCCCTTGCATCCACCACCCCTGGCACCTGTTCCTTTATGGCATTCAAGGCCTTCAGCAGGGCCTCGCTTGACCGGTCGACCCCTTCGCAGCCAGGCTGCCTGGGAGGCTCTCCTTGGGCCCGGGATGTGAGGTCTATCCCGACCTTGCCTCCAAAGACGGGCACGGGTGAGGCGTGGTCCAGTACGTCCAGCGGGCCCTTGCCCCTGATCAGGTCGGTCTCCGGGTCGAGCCGTTCCAAGATCAAGGCCGCGAGATGCAGGGGATCCCGAAGAGGGGTATCCGCATCCACTACTAGGACGGCCTTTGCCAGACTCATTTGGCCTTGACCCCATAGGCCGTAGATCGCCTGCCGGGCCTCTCCCGGGTATGATTTTTCCACTGCAACAACCACCAGGTTGTGAAAGACCCCTTCAAAAGGCAGCCAATGATCCTTGACCTGGGGAAGAAGCATTTGTATCAGCGGCAGAAACAGCCGCTCTGTCGCCAATCCCAGATATGCGTCCTCCATCGGCGGAGGGCCCACCACCGTGGCGCAGTAAAGAGGATTACGCCTGTGGGTCAAGGCGGTTACATGAAATACGGGGTAGTCGTCGGGAAGGGAGTAGTAGCCGGTGTGGTCTCCAAAAGGCCCTTCCTTCCGGAATTCATCCGGATCCACGTACCCTTCCAGCACGAACTCGGCCTCGGCCGGCACTTCCAGGTCGTTGGTCACGCACCTGGTCATTGAAACGTAGCGCCCCCTTATGAAACCAGCCAGCAATAGTTCGTCCACATTCCTGGGAAGGGGCGCGGTTGCTGCATATATGGTCGCGGGGTCGGCCCCCACGGCCACCGACACGGGCATCCTCCTGCCCGCCCTCCGGTATTCCTGAAAAAAATGCGCCCCGTCCTTGTGGGGATGCCAGTGCATTCCGGTGGTGGCGCGATCAAAGACCTGCATCCGGTACATCCCTACATTCCTCTTGTCCGACACCAAGCTCCGGGTGAAGACGAGAGGGAGTGTTATGAAGGGGCCTCCGTCTCCGGGCCAGCAGTGGAGCACAGGAAGCTTTCGGAGATCCACGGAGTCCCCTTGGAGCACCACCTCCTGACACGGTGCGCGGCCCCGGTGCCGGCGTGGCAGAAAGCCGGCCATGGAAATCATAACGGGCAAGAGTCTGCGCGCGTCTCTCAGGCCCCTGGGTGGGGAGAGTGTGAGCAGAGATCGAAGTCTTTGCCCCAGCTGATCAAGATTCTCCACTCCCATAGCCATCGAGATCCGTCTCATGCTCCCGAAAAGGTTGGTGGCGGCTGGAAACGGCGATCCTTCAACCTGTTCGAAAAAAAGCGCCTTGCCCCCGCCGGGGCTCTTGGCCTCCTTGTCGGTCATCCGACTGATTTCCAGGTGGGAAGAGACCTTTCGTCCTATTCTCTTGAGCTCGCCGGCTTGCTCCAGGCACTGGACGAACTCCCCTATGTTCGCATACCACGTCTTCATGAACGCTCCTTGCCCAATGCGGGCTTTGCCTCTGTCTGCAGGCGGTCACCCGGCAGCGTGCCTGGCCACTTCATCGCACAGGACTCCCAGAAAAAGAACCACCGAAATCGCACTGTTTACATGGAAAAAGGCGACGTGTATCCGCTCCAGGTCATAGGGCCTTACAATTCTGTGCTCCGCTGCCAGCAGGGCCCCTATCACCGCAAGGGCCCCCAGGTATACAGGACCGAGATCGAAGATCACCATAAGCAGGAACAGGCAGACAAAGGCCGCCAGGTGAAGCAATGAAGAGATAAAAAAAGCTGTCCTTATCCCGAATCGTGCCGGGATAGAGAGTAGCCCCGCCCGGCGGTCATAATCCAAATCCTGACAGGCGTAAAGTATGTCGAAGCCTGCAATATAGGCCAAGAGGGCCCCGGACAGGACCAGTATCCCTGGATCCAAATCACCGGTGACCGCGATCCAGGCCCCGACCGGGGCCAAGGAGATGGCGAAACCTAGATAAAGATGGGTGAATACAGTGAATCTCTTTGTGTAAGAGTAGGAGAAGAGTATCATCAAGACCGGGAAGGCCAATATAAAGCAAAGCTTGCTGATCATCGCAGCGGATAATAAAAAAAGAGCCGAGAATCCCGCAACAAACAGGGAGGCCTGGGTGAAGGAGATCTCTCCGGCTGGGAGGGCCCTGTTCGCGGTTCTCGGGTTCTCCCGGTCATAGGTCCTATCCACTATACGGTTGAATCCCATGGCTGCAGATCTCGCCCCCACCATGGCGGCAAGTATCCAAAAAATCAGGCCCGGGGTTATTTGGTGCTCCCGTTGGGCCAGTACCACGGCGGACAAGGCAAAGGGCAGGGCAAAGACCGTGTGGGAGAACTTGACCATCCGCCCGAAAACCGCCACGGCGTCTCCAAGTCCGCCCTCCTGCGTGCACACGAGCCGATTCCTGCCTGACTCCAGATACTTCCATGTGCATAGTATCCGCTCCAAGTAGTTGAAGACCTCATATATGATTACTCCCAAGAGGCTCATCCCCATGATACCGACAAACATCTGCTCATAGGCGAAGCGTCCCCAGGAGTCCATGATCAAGAATCCCAGTCCCCTGTCAGTGGCAAAGGACTCCACGAAAAAAAGAACGGCGATCCCCGTGCCCGTGCCTATTCTGAGTGCGGTGAATCCGCCTGGCAGGGCCGCGGGCATCACCACGTGGCGGATCACGTCCAGGCCGGAGCCCCCCAATGAGCGCAGTGAGTCCACATACTTTCGGTCAAGGCCGGCCACCGAGTCGCGCGTGGCCACCAATACCTGATAGCCTATGATCATGCTGATCATGAAGACCTTGGAGATATCTCCGAGACCGAATATGATAAGAAAAATCGGAAGAAGTACAATCTTAGGTATGGGGTATGTCAAGAATACGGCCGGCGAGAGCAGCTTATCGGCCCTTTGGTGAAAACCCAGAAGAACCCCGGTCGGAAAAGCCACCGTCCACGCAAGAGCCATGGCCGCACCCACCCTGAACGCGCTGGCGCCTAGATGCCTCCAGAACATACCCTCCTTTACGGCCAAGCCAAAGGCGGCAAAGGCCTGCTCCGGGGGCGGGAGCACGTTGGAGGAAAGGCCCCATGATAAAAGCTTCCACCCGCCTACCAACACGGCCACCGTGAGCGCATAACGCATGATAGGCCCTGTCTCCCTCATGCCGCCAACTCCCGGCGGACCTTGCTCACGCATTCGAAGAACTCCGGCCGGGTCCGCAGACCTGGTTCGCCAAAGCCCGGGTTCTCCACCAACGCCTTGACTCGAGCCGGGCGGTCGGTGAGGATCAAAACCCTCGCGCCAAGAAAAACCGCCTCCTCCACGCTGTGGGTCACCACCACATAAGTCAGTCGGCGTCTGGTCCATGTCTCCAGCAAGGTGTTCTGCAGATTCTCCCGGGTAATCGCGTCCAAGGATGAAAAGGGCTCGTCCATCAAGAGGACTTCCGGCTCCACGGCCAAGGCGCGGGCTATCGCGACCCGCTGCTTTTGACCTCCGCTCAGTTGAACCGGGTATCTCTGCTTGAGCCCGGAAAGACCCAGCTCTTTCAGCAGGGGCTCCGCCAGGGCCCTCATCCTTTCCTTGGAGGTCCTTCGTATCCTCAGGCCCAGGGTCACATTGTCGTAAACATTCTTCCAGGGAAACAGACCAAAGTCCTGAAGTATAAACGAGACCTCACAGTCCTTTCCCCGCCCCACATTCACCTCGCCCGAGGTAGGTTTCATCAGTCCTGCCAGTATATAGAGGAGCGTGGTCTTACCGCAACCAGAGGGGCCTATCACCGCCACTGTCTGCCCCTGGGCTACGGAAAAACCGATATCCTCCAGCACCGCCCCGTCCCTTGGATCATAGGTCTTGGAGAGGCCGCCCACCCTGATCATCGGACCTCCCCCTGCCATACCATCTCCCTGTAGGAAGGGAGCTTGTCGACAAGGCCGCGGGAAGACATCCATCCCCCCACCTCTTCCAAGTCCTTTATCGGGGGCACCCTGGCATCCGGGAAGAGCGGCACCCTGTAAGCCTCTCCCACTTGCTCCGGGAACCTGGTCCGTCTGACCAGTAGGTCGCGGTAGGCCTCGGGGTTGCGGTTTATTCGACGGACCGCCCGACGGTAGGCCCGGACAAAGGCGGGGCCTGCATTCCCACCTCGCTGGAGAAGCTCGTTAGTCAATGCGACTACCGTGAGCGTGGTATCCAGCCCCCGGTCATCCAAGACCACCCGCCCTCCCTGCTGCTCGGCCAGAGTTAACAGGGGCTCGGGGAGAAGCGCTGCAGACACTCTGTCGGCCAGCAGGACCTGCAGCCTCACCGGGATCTTTTTGATTTCCTCCTTTACCACAAAGCCCTCTTCCAGACCCTCCCTTTCAAGCAGGCGGTCCAAAAGGTATTCGATAATCGTGGCCCGCGATATGGCCACTCTCTTTCCCTCGAGATCCCTGTAGGTTCGTATGCCGCTCCCGGGCGCACCCACCACCCCGAACATCCGGTGGTCTGAATTTGTGCGAAAGGCAGTGGCCACGATCCTGACCTCAGCTCCCGCCCCTGCCAGCAGCAAGGTGTTGAGCAGATCGCCGAAGCAGCCGTCCAAGCGCCCCGCTTGTAGGGCGACGTCCCTTTCCATAGCGCTTTGAAAATAGATCAGCTCCACTTCCAGCCCCTGCTCCTCGAATAAACCTTGTTCCTCTGCCGCTAGCAGGGGAAGAGTGTCCACCACCGGCAGCAGACCCAGGCGCACCGGGCCTCCGGCCGCGGGCGGTGATGGGAAAAGGAACAAGGCCAGGAGAAAGACCGGTCCTGAAATCCACTTCCCAACCGATCCTTTGCTTTTCATTCTTTCTTCCCTCCTGGATACACCGGACTATATTCCACAGGCCCCTTCCAAGGGTCAAGGGGGCCTTTGCCCGCATCAATCAGTTGTCGCAGCCCCCTCACGAAGATCAAAGCCCAGGCCGGGAGAGGTCCTGGGGAAGAGCGTCCCTTGCCTCAGTATAACCGCCCCGCACGAAGGATCGCCTCTCAGACCGAGATGTCCGTCCAAGTCGGCATAGTAAACGTTCCCCCTGGCCAGGGCGAAGTGTAGCCCGGCCGCGATTTCGAGCTCGGCTTCGTCCATGCACCCCACCATAACCTCCAGCCCTGCCGCCTTTCCCAAAAGGTCGTAAAGGGCCGTGTCCACTGCGGCAAGCGCCGAGGGATTCGCTGCAAGGCCCGGACGGAGCCTCTCAAGCAGCTTGGAGATGCGCAGAGGGTCCCTCCCGTCCGGCAAAGGGGCGGCCGTTATATGCTTTATTCGCACGGCTCAGTACCTTTTTTGATGGATCTCGTCCAGACTCAAACGCTTGAGGTCTTCTATCAGGGCCACCAAATGCCGAATCATCAGCTCCCACATGCGCTCGCCCTTCTCCTTGGTCGCCTTGGTTGGATCGCCCAGGACACCGGTGGTCGAGATGCTGGCTGTATAGGCATACCAGCCTATGCTTCGTCTGGAAGAGAAGTTGAGGCAGCGGCTGGAAAACTCCGGTACGAACCGCTTCATCTTTTCCCGCCTCACCAAGGCAGGCCTGGCGGCCAGTGCTGTACTGGTCTCTATCTCCCCTGCATGGACGTCGTTGGGGGTATCGACCAGGGCGTATATGTCAGGGTCGCTGGTCTCTCCAGTATCCACACAGGTAAAGATGCGCGCGTCTCTGTTGATCTTCTGGGCGGCGAAGTGAAGCGACGGGCTGTTGCCGCCATGGCCGTTTATTATCACCAGCTTGGTGATCCCCTGTCTGGCCACGCTCATGCCGATTTCATATGCGAGCCGGCTCAATGTGTCAGGGCTGATTGCAACGGTCCCCTTAAAGCCTTCGTGGTGGTAGGAGACCCCATAGGCCACCAAAGGCAGGACCAAGGGCTTGGGATCAGAGCAGGCCCGGGCAAAGCCGCGGTGGGACGGCTGGCCGGCGCTCCGCCCCGGGGATGATCGAACCGGTAAGGCCTGTTGAAGGATGGATCCTTCAAGGGATCGAAATCGATCCATCTCCTGCCGCTCTTTAGCCATACCCCACTGGCATGGCTCATCCAGATGCGGAGCAAAGGCTCGCGGAGTTCCACAGGCATCAGGTCCACCGGCGACCTCTCCGGATCAAACCGTATGCCGAGGACCTCCGGGCGCTGGCGGGCCCGGACCCGGCCCAAGCCCTCCGCCTGTATGCGGCCGCTGCTGCGCAGCAGAAAACCCGTATGCTCCACTACCCGGGCCTCCTGGTGGGCTCCTCCAGCTACCAGCATGCGCAGACAATCAGACGTCTGCCTTTGATCATACCCGCAGGTACCAGGGTCCCCACCGACGGCCAAGAGCATACCCACCACCCTGCGGCACTTCTCGCACCGGCCGCCTCCGCGTTTTCCACGGTTTGCCGGACCGATCTCAATATCGGAATGCCTGTCCTTCTCCCGTCAAGCTCCCCTCCCGCGTCTCTTCCTTCCAGGTCTGAATCAATCACTGAAAGTACCAGGTAGCGAAGGCTGCGCCTCGGCCCTCTCTCTAGAGGCCTCCACCGCCGCCTCATAGTCCCCGGGGATCCTTATCAGCCGAACCCCAGCATCGACCATCTCCTGAGTCCTTCTGGTGTGATTCCGCTCAGGTATATATATGAAGCAATCCAGCCCGGCTGTAGCCGAGGCAAGGGCCACTGCAGCACCGTAATTGCCGCACTTTTCTCCTTTCCGCTGTCACAGACAAAAATCTATCCAATAAAAAGCATATTAATGCATTTTTAAAGTAAATGCATGTTAGGGAAAAGTAGTCTGAGAGTCAATGGGAAACCCCTTTGACTGAGGCTACGGCGACGGTCTTTGACATCACCATACTTCTTGGTTTACGCTCAATCTAAGATTCATTGTATTTCAATCGAGGAAGAGAGGACTTCAGCAAATGACCGGCACATTGGACCGCGCCGCTGACCTGATTGCAGAGGCGGAAAACGTCCTGGTCTTCACCGGCGCAGGGCTTAGCACGGAGTCCGGCATCCCTGATTTTCGCAGCCCCGGCGGCATATGGGACCGCTATGATCCTTCTGATTTTCAGTATCAGAAGATCGTATCCGACGAACGGGCCAGGGAAAAATATTGGCGGATGAGTACCGAATATTATGAAGTCATGAAGAAGGCCAATCCAAACCCGGCCCACAAAGCCATAAAGACCTTGGAGGACATGGGAAAGCTCTTGGCCGTGGTAACCCAAAACATCGATAATTTACACCAAAGGGCCGGCAATTCGCCTAAAAAAATAATTGAGATACATGGTACCGCATTCAGGGTGTCCTGTCTGGCATGCGGCAAGAGATATGAAAGAGAGGAGGTGGAGAAGCGGATACGCTCAGGCGTCAAGATCCCCTATTGCGACGATTGCGGCGGCATCTTGAAGCCGGATACGATTTCTTTCGGACAGGCCATGCCTGAACATGAGTTAAAGGAAGCCTTTAGGCTGGCGGAGAGCTGTGA
>JBKHIW010000138.1:0-5517 GCA_046538465.1 Desulfobacteraceae bacterium
CCCCTTCAAGGGCGCCTCCAAATAACAATTCCCGGTGGATACCTCCACTATGCCGCCGTCAGGGATGGCCTCAGCCCCATTGGAGACCAGGTTCATAACCACTTTGGAGAGGTGGACGGGCGAGCCTGTAACATTCATCAAGGCCTCGTCCAGGTCCATGGAAAACTCCACACCCGGGTGAAACATCTTTACTTTGTCAAACTCAGGGGAATTGAAGTAATCCCTGACAATGTCATTGAGGTTGACCACCTCGGTGAGGACCACTCCACGCCGGCCCAGGGTGAGCAGGTCCTGCACAATGGCAGCCGCCCTCTTCCCGGACTTGTAAATGGTCTCGATCGGCCTTCGCAAATCGCTGTCCTCGGGGATCTGAGACAAAAGGAGTTCAGGATAGCTCACCAGGCCGCCCAAGATATTATTCAAGTCATGGGCCACACCTCCTGCAAGAGTCCCCAGAACTTCCATCTTCTGGGCCCTCTGAAGCTGGGCCTCCAGTCTGCTGCGCTCAGCTTCCGCTTCCTTGACCTCTGTCAAATCGCGGTTATAGACCACGCAGCCCAAAAAACGATTCTCTTCGTCATAAATCGCCTTTTCCCTCCTCCAGACCGGCACGCAGGAGCCGTCTCCCTTGATCAGCTCTACTTCGCTTTCCACGTAGCCCTTTTCCTGAAGCTCAGCAAAGCGCTGCCTGAAAATTTCTACAAACGGGGTGGAAAAGAATTCGGCGGCGTGCGAGCCTATGATATCATGGCGGCTGCGCCCCAGAAGGACAAGGTGGGTCTTATTGCAGTCGATTACCATGCCGCGTGCATTCAAGACCTCAACGCCGTCCGGGGCCGCCTCGAACAGCATTCTGTAATTCTCCCTGGTCTCAAGGCCCTCGCTTATCTCCCTTATCATCCTGTAAAGCTCAAAGCTCTCCAGGGCATTGGAGCTGTTCAGCAGAATGATGGAAAGGAGGGCGAAGGAGATGTCCGGCACATCCACGGCCTCACCGCGCAGCACTCCCACGAACATCCCTCTTATCCTGGAGCTGGTGGACATCACATGAAGCAGAAGCTGGCATTGATTTGCCCCACCATGTACTATAATGGCCCTCTTTTCCCGAAGCGCCCACGCAAAGGCGCCGGCCTCTATAAGCTTGTCAACCTCGGCCCGAACCAATGATTTGAACTTCGGCGGGTCCACATCGAAGAGATCAAACTCCTTGGTTTCCTCGTTGGTCAGGAAAAAGGCCGAGGCCTGAAGCCTGAGCAGTCGATTTATGCGGGCACGCGTCTCTTTGAGGATCACCGGGATGTCGTGTAGCTTGTTGATGCTGGGTTGGAAATCGCCGAGCGACGAGGCCATGTCCAGGGCGTCTAAAGTGAACCGGTTGACCTCCTCCAGGTAATGGAGACGCTGCTCCAGGTAGTTTATGTAACGGCCCGGATCTCCTGTGAACTGGGGGTCACCCGGCTTGGAGTTGGAGTGAGCGTTGTTCGTCTTAATCACCATATAGAAAAACCGCCATCTGTTCGAACTGCTGGTCCAGTTGATTAACCGCCAGGGCAAGTATGTTTGATGATAGGTCAAGCACCTCCCATGCACCCGGGTCCAAGGGAGGCACCAAAAACTCACCGCTGGATCCGAGCCCCAAGGCGTTGGATACCAAATCGGAAAGATGCACTATAGCAGGCTCAACCGGGTGGCGTGATTCTGACGGGCGGTGATGATAGCGGACGACGGTCTCCAGGCTCGCCGGGAGCTTCCATTTTCTAAGAAGTAGGCCACCCAACCACGAGTGGTCAAGGCCCAGGAGACCCATCTCCATGTCGTGGAGAATCCGGTTTTCATAACGGGCATCAATGATCGCCCGCCTTGAGTTAATCGGGCTGTCATTGAATAGGATAAGCCGCCCGATATCATGCAGCAAACCGCCCACAAAAAGGCGTTCGGTATTACGTATCCCCTTATAAGAAGCTATTATACGAGCAAGAAGACCACAGGCTATACTGTGACGCCAGAAGGAACGCATCTCTACCAGCTCTTGGGGGATATCCTTGAAGTGGGTGATTATGTTCACCCCTAATGCAAGGGTGCTCAGCTGCTTGGTGCCTACTATGGCCACCGCCCTGGACAATGTGTCGATTCGGTGGGGGAACCCGTAAAAGGCGCTGTTGACTATCTTCAGAAGCCTGGCTGAAAGACTGGTGTCTCTGCTGATGACATCTGCGATGTCCCTTGCCGAGCTGTCAGGCCTTTTGATGATCTCATTGATCTGCATGAAAATGAAAGGGAGCGTGGAGAGCGTGGTGTTCCTTCTCACTACTTCCGTCGGATCGATCTGGCCGGATTCAACGCAAAAAGGAGCCTGATAGACGGAATCAGATCCCTCGCCGGATTCTTTACTGGAGGGTCGGCCTCCCTTTTCCAAGTCCGGCGCAGACTCCAACATCAAAGCGGTCCTGTGGGTACAGATTCGAAAGAGTTCACGCACAGCCGGATGATCGAGGTCAGCGTGTACAAACCGCCTGCGGACCCTCTCCCTGGCTGCCTCCAACACCAAGGGATCGCGCTCTGAGCATCGTTCTGCATCGGCGTCCTCCCGGGTGATACCCTGGATGTCCGCCTCCACCACCCCCCAGCTCTGGATTATGCGTATGTGTCTCGGGGTGAGTCGAGTGCCCTTTGCCAGCAGAAACCTCCCGTTGTAGGCCAGGAGATCATCAGCCAATACCATGTCTGCCTTGATGTCGGAACAAGGAATCACGCCCATATCGTCCTCTTTCAGCCGCCCGGATCGTCGCTCCAGACTCTGTTCAGTCCATATTGCCGCTCTGGCCCTGATGAAAGACCGGCCAAGCCTCCAAGAGTCCCATCGGCACGACGCCTTAAAATGTAAAGCCAAAATACTACTGACAGGGAGGCGGATAGGCCCCGGCCTTCCTTATCGCTCCTCGCCGGTAAAGGCGACCACATCATCTATACTGTCGGCCCCGGCGAAAATCATGACGAGACGATCAACACCCAGAGCCATGCCCGCCGCCGGTGGCATAAGACCCACGGCGGTGGTAAAGGTTTCCGGGACCGGGAGGAACATCATGTCTTTGATTCTCCTGCGTCTCAGATCCTCTTCCAGCCTCCGGGCCTGCTCTTCCGGATCATTGAGCTCGGTGAAGCCGTTGGCGATCTCCAACCCCCCCAAATAGAGTTCCACCCGCTCGCAGACCCCTGGATCGTCTGGGCGGACCCTGGAAAGCGAGGCCATGGACGCCGGGTAATCATGGAGAAAGGCAGGCCGCGGGGTCCCCAGCCAAGGCTCTATATCCCTTACCAAGCACTCCTCGAAACGGCCGGAAGAAAGCACCTCATCCAAGGACTCGCCGGAGTGAAGATCAAAGGCCTCCTTAACGGTGATCCGCTCCCACACGCGATCCAGATGGACCTCCCTTCCCCTGTAAATCAGGGTGGGCCCAATCTCCAGCTCTTCGGCAACTGATCTGACCATCTCCTCGCATTCGGCCATGAGTCCGAAATAGTCTATCCCGGCCCTGTACCACTCGAGCAGGGTAAACTCGGGAAGATGGCCGTCTCCCCGCTCTTCAGCCCTGAAACAACGGCAGATCTGGAAAATCTTCTCATAGCCCGCTGCCAAGAGGCGCTTCATATACACCTCCGGGGAGGGCTGGAGCACCGCCCTGCCGCCGTCTGCGTCCACATAAGCGATATGGGGCTCAGGTATAGGGGCCCTCAGGAGACAGGGTGTCTCCACCTCCAGGTAGCCCCTGCGGGAAAAAAACCCTCTGACCGCCCCGATAATACGGGCGCGAAGCCAAAGGGTCTTTTTCTTCGCCGACAGACGGGCCGCTTCTAAACGGGCCGGGCTAATCCTTGACTCTGGTGACATACTCCCCTGTGCGGGTATCCAAAGTAATGCGGTCCCCCTCCTCAATGAACGGCGGAACCCTGAGTTTGTAACCGGTCTCCAGGGTTACAGGTTTGCTGTCTCCGGACACGGAATCCCCTTTAACCCATGGATCGGCCTGGGTCACGCTCAGGTCCACAAACTTCGGCAAGGTGATGCCAATGGGAGTCCCCTCAAAAAACAGGATATCCACCTCCAGATTGTCAGTAAGATAGTTTGCGGCATCTCCCACCTGTCCCGCCTTCAGCATGGACTGATCAAAGGTCTCTACGTCCATGAAGTAGTACTCATCGTCCTGATTGTAGAGGTACTGCATTTTCCTCTCTTCCAGGTTGGCCGGTTCAAAGGTGTCCCCCGATCGATAGGTCCTATCGATAATGGTCCCGTCGATCATATTCTTCAGCTTGCAACGGTAAAGGGCCTGGCCCTTCCCCGGCTTGCTGAACTCGAAATCGATAATCATATAAGGTTCTTTGTCCAGTTGGATCTTGAGGTTCTTCCTCAGGTCGCTGGAAGTATACATCGGCTCCCCTTTCGTTTTAGGCGACGATCTTGGTATGCGTAGGGAATATAGGTGCCGGCCTCAAGGGTGTCAAGACCCCACGCTCCGGTCTATTTTCCCCTTGAATCCGCTGGATTCAATACACTATTGTACTTCTCACCGAGCGGAATTCCCCGGCTGCGTTCCAATGAGGAATCCAAGGAGGCAAGAGATGAAACTCGCGGTAAGCGGCAAGGGCGGGGTGGGCAAGACCACTTTTTCCGCCCTGCTCATCAGGGCGCTTGCGGATCAAGGCAAGAAAGTCCTGGCCATAGACGCGGATCCTGACGCAAATCTGGCCCAGGCCTTGGGCGCGGGCCGGGATTTGGAAATAACCCCCATCGCTGAAATGAAATCCGTAATCGAGGAGCGTACCGAGGCCAAGGTAGGGACCATGGGGTCTTTTTTCAAGCTCAATCCAAAGGTCGACGACCTCCCTGAGAAGCTCTCCCTGGAAATCAACGGTGTCAGACTCATGGTGCTGGGCGGCGTGAAGAGCGGCGGGGGGGGATGCATTTGTCCTGAGAGCACCCTGCTCAAGTCTCTGGTAAGACACGTGGTCCTGGCCAGGGATGAGGCCATAATCCTGGACATGGAGGCAGGGCTGGAGCACCTCGGGCGGGGAACGGCCATGGCGGTGGACCGGCTGATAGTGGTGGTGGAGCCGGGACGACGAAGCATAGACACGGCAAACCATATCCGCAGATTGGCCTCCGACATCGGCCTTAAGCAGCTGAACCTGGTGGGAAACAAGATCCGGGGGGATGAAGACAGGGATTTCCTGCTCCGGAATATGCCCGAGTTCGAGTTCCTGGGCTTTATCCCGTTCGCACCTTCCATTATTGCCGCCGATTTGGAGGGGCGCCCGCCTTTTGAGACCGACCCAGGATCTCTCGAGGCGGTGAAAGGCATGCTCAAGAAAATGGACAAAGAGCAGTCGTGAAAGCGGAGAAGATCAGCAGGGTGATGAACAGGGATCGAATCGGATCCCGGGCAGCGGTCTGCGGCTGGGTGAGGACCCGAAGGGACGCCAAGGGGGGATTCTCCTTCTTGGAAATCAATGATGGGT
>JBKHIW010000139.1:0-5501 GCA_046538465.1 Desulfobacteraceae bacterium
GCCCCGGGCCGAATATACTGGATCCAGGCCTTCGACGAAGAGACCGGCGTTATGAGGCAGCCCAGGTTTTTCTTCTTTGACCGGTCCTTCGCGATCGAAGAACGGATGGGAGGGGACAAGGCACGCTGGGAGGACGGTCAGTGGGTGGTCTCTAATGGCTACCTGCAGCAGCGGGGGCCTGACGGCGACTTCCGGCGGGAGTGGTTCGAGAAAAAAACGCTGGATATACCGGAGACGCCGGAGACCTTTGTCCGGCCGGAAAGAGAGCCTGAGGAGATGGGTTTTCTGGAGCTGCGCAAGTATGCAGCCAAGGTGAAGGATGAAGGATATGACAATACCCGGTATTTAGTTGACATGCATATCAAAGTGGCTTATCCATTTATAGTCATGGTCATGATTTTAGTGGGAATGCCTATTCCTTTGCTTCGATTTAAGATGCGTACTCCTCTTGCCGTCTCCATAGGCATGGCGATTTGTTTTTTGTACCTCCTTGTCCTCAGCCTGTCCCGTTCCCTGGGTCTGGCCGGCATGCTCCCCCCTGTGCTGGCGGCTTGGCTCTCCAACATGGTGTTTATCCTTTTCGGACTTTACCTGATGGTCCTGGTGGATAGATGATGGACCGGGCGCTCGGCGAGCGAGGTGGGGAAGCCCTTTTAAACAACGTACTCTGAAGATGGTTCTCGAATAACCCAGGGGGAGAAAGGAGAAGCCATGGACTTCAGTCTTTCGATGGAACAGGAGATTCTAAGGAACTCGGTGCGGCAGTTTGCGGAAAAAGAGATCCGCCCGGTGGCCAAGGAGCTCGATGAGAGGGGGGAGTTCTCATACGAGACCATGGCCATGATGGCCGAGCTGGGGCTCTTCGGGATGTTCGTCTCAGAGGAGTACGGCGGGCAGGGCATGGACTATGTATCCTACATCATCGCGACCGAGGAGATCGCCCGGGTGGACGGTTCTCATGCGGCCACCGTAGCTGCTGGGAACTCTTTGGGCATAGGGCCTCTCTACTATTTCGGGAACGAGGAGCAGAAGCGGAAGTACCTGCCCAAGCTCTGCTCGGGAGAGGCCTTGTGGGGCTTCGGCCTGACCGAACCGAATGCAGGATCGGACGCCGGAAACTCAAAGACAACAGCCGTATTGGACGGAGATCAATGGGTGATAAACGGCAGCAAGATCTTTATCACCAACGCCTCCACCGACATCACCACCGGGGTCACCGTGCTCTGCAGGACCGGCACCAGGGATGACGGCCGGCCTGAGCTCTCCTGTATACTCGTAGAGACCGGCACCCCGGGTTTTGAGGCCAGGGAGATGCACGGCAAGATGATGTGGCGGGCCTCTAATACCAGCGAGCTTTACTTTGACGACTGCCGCGTGCCCAAGGAGAACCTCCTGGGAAAGATCGGCCATGGATTCCGCCAGATGCTCTCCACATTGGACGGCGGGCGCCTGTCCATAGGGGCCATGGGCCTGGGGGGCGCCCAGGGGTGCTATGAGATGGCGTTAAAGTACGCCAAGGAGAGAGAGCAGTTCGGGAGGCCGATTTCTACCTTTCAGGTGAACGCCTTCAAGCTGGCGGATATGGCCCTGGAGATAGAGTGCGCCAGGCTCCTCTTATACAAGGCTTGCTGGCTGAGGGACAATGACAAGCCGTTCGCCAAGGAGGCGGCCATGGCCAAGCTTCACTGCTCTGAGGTCATGTACCGCTGTGCCAACCATGCGGTCCAGCTCCACGGCGGCTACGGTCTGATGAAGGAATACGATGTGGAGAGGTTCTACCGGGACCAGAAACTCCTGGAGATAGGCGAGGGGACCTCAGAGGTCCAGCGCCTGGTGATTTCACGGCTCATAGGTGCGATGTAGGTAGCATAATGTTGAACGCGTTATTGGGAGAAGACATTGCCCGCTATGTGCAGGCCCACCGGGGACTGGTGATTACAGCCTTGGTCCTGACCGCGGTTTCCGCCTTGTTTGTAGTTGTCCCCGCTTACCTGCTTCAGCCCTTTGTGGATGAGGGCATGAAGGCCGGATCCGAACCTGCGACCTGGAAGATCCCCTGGCTGCGCATGGAAGGGCCTGTAAGCGAGTGGGAGAGGACGGAAAAGGTGATCGTGGAGAACATCTCCCCCAACCGGCTTTTGATCATCCTGACCTTTGTGGCCTTTGCCTCGGTCCTGCTGAAGTCGGCGAGCGTTTACCTGAGCCAGCTCGCCGCAGCCGCTTTTTCCAACCGGGCCATCCGCTCCATTCGCATGGACCTCTTTGACCGGTTCGTGTCGCTGCCCCTGGGGTTTTATCACAAGCACCGGGTGGGTGAGCTGATTTCACGGTCTACGGCGGATGTCACCGTCATGCAGGAGCGGATCGCCAATATACTGATAGGCCTGGTCCAGCACCCGCTGACCGCCATGGTGTTCGTGGCTTATCTCTTCCTTATGAACTGGCGGCTGACCATTTTGGTCTTTGTGGTCGGACCGTTGATCGTGGGGCTGATCAGGCTCTTCGGCCGAAAGGTGAAGAAGCACTCGGCGCGGGTGCAGGAGGCGATTTCCAGGGTGACCTCGTCCTACCAGGAGAGCCTTTTGTGCCTCAAGATCATTCAGTCCGCCTGCATGGAGAGACGTGAGTCGGACAAGTTCAAGACCCTGGCCGATCATCTGTACAAGCGGGTGATGAAGTGGAATCGGTGGTTTCTGGGACTGGGACCCATGATGGACTCCACCGTGTTTCTGGTCCTTCCCGGCGTGCTGGTGGTGGGAAAGATCCACTTCGACCACAGCCTGGGGGAGCTCATGTCCATGATATACGCCTTTTCCAGGGTCTACTCCCCGGTCAAGAACCTGGCCAGGGTGAACAACGAGCTGCGCACACTCCAGGGCGCAACCGACCGGGTGTTCCAGATAATGAAGACCGAACCGGAGGTCCAGGATCCGCCCGGGGCCCGCAGGCTTCCCAGGCATCGGGATTTCGTGGAGTTCGACCGCGTCTGGTTCGGCTATGACTCTTCACGGCCGATCCTGAAAGATATATCCTTCCGGGTCGAAGCGGGGGAGATGGCTGCCTTTGTTGGGTCCACAGGAGCGGGCAAGAGCACACTCCTCGACCTGATTCCCAGGTTTTACGACGTCACCTCGGGGGCGGTGCGAATAGACGGGGTCGATGTCCGCACCGTGACCCTGGAATCTCTTCGCCGCCAGATCGGGATAGTGGGCCAGGAAGTGCTTTTATTCCACGATACCATAGCGGAGAACATACGCTACGGCCGGCCGGAGGCGAGCATGGACGAGGTGGTGGCCGCGGCCAAGGCTGCACAGGCCCACGACTTCATAGAGGCCCAGGCCCTGGGATACCAGACGGTGGTGGGGGACAGGGGGAGCCTGCTCTCCGGCGGTCAGAGGCAGCGAATCGCGATAGCCAGGGCCATACTGATGAACCCGACCATTTTGATCCTGGACGAGGCCGCTTCCGCCCTGGACGCCGAGAGCGAGCGGTTGGTCCAGGAGACCATAGACGGGCTCCTCGGCGACCACACCATCCTGGCGGTCTCCCACCGCCTTAGTACGATAAGAAAGGCTGACCGCATCTATGTGGTGGAAAACGGGTGCATTGTGGAATCAGGCACCAGGGAGGCCCTGCTTGCCGAAAACGGCCGCTTCAGACAGCTCCACGACATCCAGTCCGGCGCTTGAGAAGGGCGCGCCCGACCTCTTCCTCGACCAAGCCCTTGATCCTCACGGTCTTTTCCCTGGATTTTTCCCCTGAGACTATCTCCACGGCCCGTTTTGGGATTCCCAGCTCTCCGGCCAAGAAATCCTTCAAGGCCTTGTTGGCTCGGCCCTCCAAGGGCGGGGCCTTGACCTTGATCCTGTATACGCCCTGCTCGGAGCCGGTCACGAGGTCGCGGGAGGCCCTGGGGGTCAAACGGACCCTTATTCGGGCCTCCTTGTCCCTCATCGTGATGTCGGATGTCTTTGCCAAGCCCCGTCTCCGCCTCCTGGTCAGCCCATGCGCGCGGCCATCTGCAACAGGGTCTGGACCAGGAAGGTCTGAAGAAAGATGATCCCCAAAATGAGGAGTATGGGCGAGAAATCGATCCCGCCGAAAAAGATGGGCAGCCGCCTCCTGATGGGGTAGAGCACAGGCTCGGTGGCGGCGTTTAAGAAGCGGACTATGGGATTATAAGGGTCCGGGTTGACCCATGAGATCACGGCCCTGCCGATGATGATCCACATGTACAGGGTGAGCCCGATGTCCAGTATCTTGGCTATGGCTGCAAGGAAGTTTGAGAAGACGAACATGTATCCTCCATATGAACGGCTGTGAGTGCGCCGTGGCAGCGGCACGCGGTGCCTATCAGCCAGGCGCTCGGGCCCGCATCCTCCACCCGATCCAGCATGCGCCTCAGCTCGCGGAACTTGTACCCCCCCAGTCCGGGCGCAAGCTGCCGACTGCGTATTACGTGTACATTAAACCCCGGAGCCGATAGAGACCGAAGAAGGCCGAACATCGGTATCGGCCGTCTTTCACCGGTCACCGTGCAGTAGCCCTCCGGCTCAGGGCAGTCTTCCGGACACAAGAAATCGGCGAAGCTGACCAGCAGGGTGCCGTCCTCGGCCTTCCATGTATGGGCGGAGCCCGGCTTCACTGACTCAGGCACCTCAACTATACGACCTTTGAGGCGGCTCCCCGGCGCCCGGCACAACCACAGGGCCGAGAGGTGGACGGGCAGGGCGGGGACCACCGTGGCCTCGTCCGGGATCCTGTCCGACCATTCCACCAGAAACCCGACCCCTTCGGCACGTATGCGTTTAACCGGCAATCCGGCTGTCTGGTCCAAGCTCTCGGAGGAGGGATCAACCAGCCAGACCGATCTTTTCCCCTCCGAGGCCAAAATGCGTGCGGCCCTTGCCCCGAATCGGCCCGCCCCCAGTATGAGCACAAGGTCCTTTTCCACTGGATCCTTTCAGCGATATCCGCGTCTCGTAGACCCATATGGGGCGGCGCGCGCTGCGGCCGGCAATAAGCCGGGTTCTGTCCCCCCTTGAGCGGCTCGCACGGCGCCCCGCTCAAGGGGGCGGCGACCATTCATCTAGCCCCGGTGTTGCCACCGGGGTCCAGCGACCTACCCGGGAACTTCGGGCGGACCACCCTCTGTCGTTCCCCTATTTGGTCTTGCTCCGGGCGGGGTTTACCTAGCTCCCGCCGTCGCCGGCAGGACTGGTGAGCTCTTACCTCACCGTTTCACCCTTACCCCCGCGGAACGGGGGCGGTTTGCTTTCTGTGGCACTTTCCTCCCGTTGCCGAGACTGGGCGTTACCCAGCGCCCTGTCCTGCGGAGCCCGGACTTTCCTCCCTCCCGCCCGAGGGCGGGAGAGCGGTCGCCCCACCCGCCGCAGCGTGCGCCTGCACGCCGTGCTTATCTAGACATGGTAATACGTCTCAGGCGTTTGTCAAATCCTGGAAGTAGTCGTCCTCCCCCCAATAGATGATCCGGTTGCAGT
>JBKHIW010000140.1:0-5497 GCA_046538465.1 Desulfobacteraceae bacterium
ACCGGGGCGCTGGTGATGTGGGCGATCTGGTGCCCCTTTCCCATGACCACCGAGGGGATGGCCGCCTTTAGTGAGCGGCCCAGGCCCTCGAGCGATTGGCGTGCCTGGCCCGAGATCATGTTGGCGATCTCGCCGACCGCATCTCCGATCTCCGCGTTGAGCTGACCTGCGGCCTCTCCGAACATTCTGGAGACTATCCCCAGGATGCTCGCTTCGGAAAAGCTGACCGAGACCGTTCCGCTGACCTCCCCGGTCAGGCCGATAACCGCGGAGACATCTCCCCGGGCTATTTTATCTTTTTTCAAAAAGGGCTTTCCCGCCCGGACTTGGGTGGCGGCCATTGTCTGCAGCACATGAATGGTTGCTTGTATGAATGGATTGATGAATCGGACGTCCATGGGTCACCTCTGTACAATATGCTGTCTGCGCTTCGGTGGGAATATCCATTCGGCGCTCTATTTTTTCTTGAGGGAAGAAAGTCTCATCTTCCACCGCTTTCCGCTTTCGGCTCCGTCTACGTGTACTTCCTTGATCTGCAAGTGCTGGTGACCCTCTGGGAGGGTCAGTGTGGCATGGGCCCCCTTGAGCGTTGTGAAGGGGAATATCGTGCCCCGCACCTTGACTACAGGGACGGGCTTTTCTGTCTTGGCCCAGTCTGAAAGCTCCTGTATCTCGCCCTTCAAGGCTTGAATTTGGTTTTCGATTTCTTCATTCCTGGCGTTATGGGGTGCCATTGTTTGAGTTATCTCCTCCTCTCTGGAAAACAGGCTCTCCAGAAAGGCGTCTCTATCCTTGGACTCTGCTTTCAGTTTTTCCAATAAGGCCTTGGCCTTTGACAGCAGTTTCTGGTCGCCCTCCTGCTCCAATTCCTGAATTTTTTCATTGAGTTGGCGCTGCTTTACTATTGCAGCATCCTGAAGCTGGGCGGTCTCGGCCAGCTCCTTTTCCACTTTCCGCTTTTCCTCCCGCAGGTCTTCGATTTGTCTTTGAACCGCTTCCATGGTCTCCCGGAGAGTATCGATCCTCTCCTTGTACCCCTGTATCTCTCTCTTGACCCGGCCCTCTGTTCCTACAGTGAGTACGCAGGGATTGGAGGTCTCCGAGCCCACCTGGAATGCCTCCACGCCTTTCTTGGCGGTTACCTTGGAAGACAATATAGGGCCTTTCTTTACAATGCAGGCCCCGCTGGTTTCTATCTCCGAGTCTATGATCTCCTTTTCCACCACTACGTCGCCGAAGGCCAGGATGCGGGCCTTGTGTATGTACCTGGCGCGTATGTTGCCTCCGGCGCGTATAGCGGCTCCGATCACTCCGCTGAAGACTCCTACGTCGCCCCGTATGTCTATTTCGGCGGCCAGGATCTCATCGGCCGTCAAGCTCCCACCACTTACCCTGAATCCATCCTTGACGCTCCCAGTCACTTGTATGTCACCGTCAAAGTCCACATGGCCGGTTTTGAGATCTACATCGCCTTGGATTTTGTGCTCCGGGAACACAAAGACCTTGCCGTCGGCCGCTACCTCCGGCCTCCCAGACATTTCGGCAAGGAGCTTGAGTCCGTCTTCGGAAACGACCGCGCCCTTGCCACGCTTGAGCTTGCGGGTTTTGGGCTTGGGAGGAGGGGCAGGGCGGCCGTATACGTCGGTGCCCGGCGTTCCCTCTTGAGGCGGTATCCACTCGGCAAGAAGATCGCCAGCTTTTACCTGGGGGAGCTCCCCCTTGTCCTTGAAATCGATGGTGCCGCCTTCTTTCAATGTGCCCACACGAAGCGGATCAGTATCGAAGTAGTAGATGATCTTGGAGTCTCGTCCAGGCTCCGGGGGCGTGCCGCGGGCTATGGTAAATGTCTCCCCGCTATGAGCCACGGTTCGAAGGAACCACTCGATGTCTTCTTTGATAGGAAGGCCGTGGCGGACGCCTTTTTCATCCAGAAAGGCGAGGACCTGATCCGCGGAGACCTCGGCGGGGATCTTACGCCTGGGAGTCAGATAGGCCGTCATTGAGTCGGACTGGATTTTCAAGTCAAAAAGATCCTGGAGCAATGAGGTGTCAGACTCGACGGCTTCGGCTTCCTCGGGTTGCCGTCGCTCCTGCTGGTCCAATTCTTTCAGCCGCTCCTGGCGCTTCAGTATGGCGTCCCTCTGGGAAGGCTCAAGCGCGCCGGATTCCACAAGGAGTTCGCCTATCTTTTTTACCTTCCGGTTTTCCTTGAATATGCGCTCCTGCTCCTTGAGCGCCGCCTCCACCTGCCCGCTGGTCACAAAGCCGTTCTTGACCGCGATCGCGCCGAAGTGTCTGTCCAGTTTTCTCTCGGCCATCATTTCCTGGACCGCGAGCAGAAAGTCGAGCTGCTTTTGTGTCAGCAGACCCCTGCGGATCAAGAGGGATCCCAGGAGGGAGTTCTGGTCCTTTTTCTTTTCCTCCCGGTGGGCCTCCAGTGCCTCATTGAGCTGAGAGGAGTCCAGGAAGCGGTACTTTAGGGCCAGTTTCCCGAGGAGCAGGCAATGGTCGTCACAGGAATCCTCTGCGGAGTAGTCTTCTCCGGGCGGTTCCGGGCCCTGCGGCGGTGCAGCCTCCTCTTGGGAGAGCCTCTTGCCGCAGTTCGGGCAAAAGACCTCTTCATCCGCATGCTCGGTGGACCCTCGATACGGTTGCCCGCATGTCGGGCATTTGACACTCAACACGCCTTTCTCCCAGTGGGTTTGAGTCATAGAGCCCCCTGGTCGGGGGTGTTCGGGCCTCGCTTTGCATCAAGGCTGCTCGTGGAAGTCAAAGCACCAGGTCCTGTAGGCTTCCCTCGTGCCGCTGCTCTCGGCGCTTGTACGAGGATCTTCCACAGACACGTCACGAGAAAACTGCTGCAAAAAACATACCTTCTGTCTCCAAGGCTTCTCGAGGACGGTTTTTTTTTGACAGGCCTGATCGTGCTGTGCTAAACGATAGCCTCCTCACAACACCACACCGTGGAGGTTTCCAAATGTTCGAGATTCTTAAGCGCCAGGAAATGGCCGACGGTACAGTGGTCATGAACGAGATCAGCGCCCCCAAGATAGCAGCAAAGGCCAGACCTGGTCAGTTCGTGATCCTTAAGGCCAACGAGACTGGGGAGCGGATTCCCCTTACCATGGCGGACACCGACCCCAAGAAGGGCACGATCACCGTCATCTACCAGGTGGTGGGGAAGTCAACCGCGCTTTTCAAGAGCATGCAGGTAGGAGAAAAGTATCAGGACGTGATCGGCCCCCTGGGACAGCCCACCCACTTGGAAAAGCTGGGCAAGGTGGCCTGCGTGGGAGGAGGCACCGGCGTGGCCGTTCTCCATCCCATTACCAGGGCCCTGAAGGAGATAGGCAATTACGTCTATGCCGTCATAGGGGCGCGCACCAAGGATCTTCTTATACTTGAAGACAAGATGAAGGCTGCGAGTCACGAGCTCAAGGTATGCACGGATGACGGGACATACGGCCACCACGGGTTTGTCACCGACGTTCTCAGGGAGCTCCTGGAAAAGGAGGACATCAAGCTGGTGGTGGGGATAGGCCCCGTACCCATGATGAAATTCTTGTCCAAGCTCACCGCAGAGTACGGAGTCAAGACCTTGGTCAGCCTGAATGCCATAATGGTCGACGGGACGGGAATGTGCGGGTGCTGCCGGGTGACCGTGGGCGGCGAGACCAGGTTCGCCTGTGTGGATGGACCGGAGTTCGACGGGCATGCGGTGGATTTTGACGAGCTGGCCAAGAGGCTGGACGCTTACAAGGAAGAAGAAAGAATCGCTTATGAAAAGTTTGTGAAGGAATGCCAGGCCGGCTAGGACCTGAGCCCTTGGACATAGACGGTACGGAGGGAGCGATGGCCGAGAAGAGCGCCAAGAAGGAGAAGATCCCCAGGCAGCCCATGCCTGAACAAAAACCCGAGGTGAGAAAGAGAAACTTTGAAGAGGTCCCTTTGGGATATGACGAAGAAACTGCGATCAGAGAGGCCCAAAGATGCCTCCAATGCAAGAATCCTACTTGTGTCCAAGGCTGCCCGGTCTCTGTGGATATTCCGGGGTTTATCAAGCTGATACGGGAGCGCGAGTTTACCAAGGCTATCAGGCATATCTGGGAGAGAAACAGCCTGCCTGCGGTGTGTGGGAGGGTGTGCCCTCAGGAGATTCAGTGCGAAGGCGTGTGCATTTTGGGCAAGAAGGATCAACCCGTGGCCATCGGCAACCTGGAGCGGTTCGCGGCTGACCGGGAGCGGGAGCAGGGAACAGGTGATCTTCCGCCCAAGCAGTCTCCCACAGGTAAGCGGGTGGCGGTGGTGGGATGCGGTCCCTCAGGCCTGACAGTCGCCGGGGACCTGATCCTCAAGGGCCATGACGTGACTATATTCGAGGCCTTTCACAAGCCGGGCGGGGTGCTGGTTTACGGCATCCCGGAGTTCCGGCTGCCTAAGGAGATAGTCTACTCCGAGGTGAATTTCCTGGAGAGGCTCGGTGTGCGGGTGGAATGTGACGTGGTAGTAGGCCGGACCGTGAGCCTGGACGAGCTGTTTGAGGAGGGCTATGACGCGATCTATATCGGCGTGGGGGCGGGTCTACCTCGCTTCCTTAACATCCCGGGGGAAAATCTGATAGGCGTCTATTCAGCCAACGAGTACCTCACTCGGGCCAACCTGATGAAGGCTTATCTGTTTCCGGAGTATGACACCCCGATTGTAAGAGGGCGGAATGTAGCTGTATTCGGCGCCGGGAACGTGGCCATGGACGCCGCGAGGACGGCGATGCGTCTGGGCGCGGAGCGGGTGAGAATAGTCTACCGGCGCTCGCGCGATGAGATGCCCGCCCGCGCGGCGGAGATCCACCACGCCGAGGAGGAGGGGATCGAGTTCCACCTGTTGACCGCGCCTACACGCTTTATCGGCAACGAGAGCGGCAGGGTGACCGGGGTGGAATGTCTCCGGATGGAGCTGGGCGAACCGGATGAGTCGGGCAGGCGGCGGCCGGTGCCGGTGGAAGGGTCCGAATTCGAGCTGGATTGTGATCTCGCGGTCATCGCGGTGGGAGCTGCGGCAAACCCCTTGTTGACACAGTCCACTGAAGGACTGGAGCTCAATAAGCGGGGTTATATTGTAGCTGATCCCGAGACAGGGAAGACCACAAAGCCAGGTGTATGGGCCGGGGGAGATATAGTGACCGGCCAGGCCACAGTGATCCTGGCCATGGGTGCAGGGCGCAAGGCCTCGGACTCCATTCACAAGTATCTGACATGGGGCTGGTAACAGCCGACCCGGCCGCTTGTTACGTGGATCTGAACACTGTTTCGCGGTAGTAGCGCAGCTCTTTAAGTGACTCCCGTATATCACTGAGGGCAAGATGAGCCTTTTCCTTGCGATATGAAGGGAGTTTCGGATACCAGAGGCGGACAAGCTCTTTTATTGTGCTTACGTCAATATTGCGGTAATGAAAGAAGGCCTCGAGTCGAGGCATGTGGCGTATTAGGAATCGACGGTC
>JBKHIW010000141.1:0-5481 GCA_046538465.1 Desulfobacteraceae bacterium
CCACCTCGGCCATCATGCCGTAGTCGTCGATGCCCTCCACGGCCTTGATCCTGTAGCTTCGGTATCCGGCCTTGTCCGGCTTTCCCTCCCTGAAGGAGACCACGGCCCCCACGGCGCTCCTCCCCTGCACATTGGAGATATCAAGGCCCTCTATCCTCTCCGGGACCTCTTCCAGGTGAAGGGCCTCCTTTACCTGCTCCATGAGCCCGGCCCCTTCCACACCCTCGGCCGCCCTGGCGAGGTTCCTCGCGTTGGCCTCGGCCATCTTCACCAGCTCGAGCTTCTCCCCCCTGAGAGGCCGGTAAAGGGCCACCCGCCTCCCGGCCAGATCGCTCAGCCACCCCCGGATGGACTCCATGTCGCCCGGCTCCTCGTTAACCAGCACCCTCTTGGGGATAAAGACCCCTCCGGCGTAATACTGCTTTACAAAGGCCTCCATAATCTCGGCCGGCGAAGCGACCGGGTTCCTAAAGGAGTAGTCCCTGCTCCCGGCCAGGGCCCCTTTTCGCACGTGGAGCACGACCACCTTGAACAAACCCTCCCCTCCCTCCACTGCGGCCGCATCCCAGTCCTCCATAGAGCGGGAGACCACGTGCTGCCGCTCAATGGTCCTTTCCACGGCCTGCAGCCGGTCCCTAATGCGGGCGGCCTTCTCGAACTCCATGGCCTTTGAGGCCGCCTTCATCCCCTCCTTCAGCCTGGCCACGAGCTCCCTGTTCCTGCCCTCCAGGAAGAGCCGCACCTCCTCCACGTACCCGCGGTAGACCTCCTGCGGGACCTCCCTGGTGCAGGGCGCCAGGCACCTGCCAAGCTGGTAGTTGAGGCAAGGTCGGGACCGCTTGGGCGGCCGGCCGCCCTTGCACTTGCGAAGCGGAAATACGGTCTCTATCAGCTTGAGCGTGGAGCGGACCGCGCCTGCCGACGAAAAGGGACCGAAATAGAGAGCGCCGTCCTTTTTGATGCGGCGGACCACCCTCAGCCCGGGGTAGTCCTCCTTGGGGTCCAGACGCACCCAGGGGTATCTCTTGTCATCCCTAAGCACCACGTTGTACCGGGGTTGGTGCCGCTTGACCAGGGTGTCTTCCAGGATGAATGCCTCGTTCTCTGTTGCGGTCAGGATCGTCTCCAGATCCTCGGCCCTTTCCATCATAAGGCGGGTCTTTTGAGGCAGTTCCTCCTTGGGCTTCAAGTAGCTGAGCACCCTCTTCCGCAGGTCCTTGGCCTTGCCCACGTAAAGAATGCGGCCGCCCCGGTCCTTGAACATATACACCCCGGGGCCGCCCGGAAGGATCTCTCTCAGGCGGGCCGGATCCAGGCCGGATCGGGACGGTATAGATGAATCAGATGGGGGGTTCACCTGTCTTCCTGCTCGGCTAAACCAATATCAAGCTGATACCCGGGAACATGACCACCAGGGCCAATACTATAAGCATGATCGTTTCTCTTGTTAAGGGCCGAAAAAACCCCGGCCCGTCCTCACTGACCATGCAGCCGGCTACATATTGACCTTGTCCCGGCCCTTCAACCCCAAGGTCTCCCTGGTCTCGTCGGGGGTCATGGGCTCATAGTCGAACTCCCGTGCAATCCGGACCATCTTTTCCACCAGCTCGGCATTGGACTTGGCCATGTTTCCGGCGCCGAGCCACAGATTGTCCTCCAGCCCCACCCTGGCCCCTCCGCCAAGGAGCATCGAGGTCGTCCCCAGTGCGAACTCGTTCCTGCCCGCGGCTATGGTGGAAAAGAGGTATCCTTCCCCGAAGAGCCCGTCCGCGGTCTGCTTCATGTGGAGGAGATGAGGGATGGTGGCGCCGATCCCCCCCAGGATGCCGGTCACGAACTGGACATAGATCGGTCGGGCCAGCTCGCCCATGGAGTAGTAATAATGCGCGTTATGGAGATGTCCCACGTCATAGGCCTCAAGCTCCGGCTTGGTGTTGTTTTCCTTCATTACTTGAAAGATCCGCTCCAGATCGGCAAAGGTGTTCCTGAAGATGAAATCTCTGGAGCCCTCCAGATACCCGGGTTCCCAGTCGTACTTCCACTCCTTGTGCTTCCTCAGCATGGGAAAGAGGCCGAAATTGATCGATCCCAGGTTCAGGGAGGCGAGCTCCGGCTTGAATCTGGGCACCGATGCGATTCGGTCGTCCACGGTCATGTTCAAGCCGCCTCCGGTGGTGATGCAAATCACGCCGTTGCTCTTGGCGTGTATCTCCGAGACGATCTCTCCCATAATATCCGTATTTCCGGTGGGTATTCCGGTCTCCGGATCGCGGGCGTGGACGTGCACCGTGGATGCCCCGGCCTCCACGGCCTCCACTGCCTGCCGGGCGATATCCTCGGGCTTTATCGGAAGGTACGGGGCCACGGTTGGGGTATGAATGGCCCCGGTGACAGCGCAGTTTAAAATGAACTTGGGCATTATTCCTACCTCCTCAGGACGGTTGAATAAGTTATAGAAGGCTTTACAAAAAAACCCGCTCCTCCGAGGTCCTTCCTTACTAATCCTCGAAGATCGCCACCGGCCGGACCCATCCTGCCGATGCCGACTTGATCTTCACAGGGAAGCAGGCCACCTTGAAACCAAAGGGGCGGGGAATCTTATCCAGGTTGGTGAGTTTTTCCATGTGGCAGTACCCGATGTCGATGCCCGAGAAGTGAGCCTCCCACACCACCGAAGGGTCCCCCTTTTCCTTGAACTCCTCGGCGAGGAAAGGGAGGGGCCTGTCCCAGGACCAGGCGTCGATCCCCACCACGCGCACTCCTCTTTCAGTGAGGTAAAGCGTGGACTCCCGGGTCATCCCAGCGCCCGAAACCATGTATTCCGCGGTCCCCCAGCGGGAGTCGGCCCCGGTCCTGACCAGCACTATATCCAAGGGCTTTATGCTGTAGCCTATGCGGCTGAGCTCGGCCTCCAAGTCGGATACGGTTATCCTCTCTCCGTCCCGCTTTGAGCTGAAGTCGAGGACCACCCCGTCCTGGAAGCACCACTCCAGGGGCACTTGATCTATGGTCATGGCCGGTCGGCCCGCGTCCATGGTGGGGTGATAATGCCAGGGTGCGTCCAGGTGGGTCCCGGAGTGGGTGGTAAGCGTTATATTCTCCATGGCCCAGCCCTTTCCACCGGGAAGATGCTCCTTTTCCAGTCCCGGGAAAAACCCCCTCATCTGCTCTGCGCCTTGTTCATGGTCCACGTAGTCTATCTTGGGAATCATCATCTCCGGGTCGCAGGGCAGCCCGGCCTCTATAGTAACAGAGAGGTCTATGATCGTGAGCGCCATCTCGTCCTCCGCCTGTCCTTGGAATCCGGGAACGATACACCCCCGGAAAGCCCCCCGAGGTCCGTCTCAGAAACCCGGGGGCGTTATTATCAAGATGCCCTCCACTTCCTCCTCGGGCCCCACCTTCCATCCCACAGGGGCCGTTGCCGGGTAGGAGAGGCTGTCTCCGGCCTCCAGGTGAAACACCTCGTCGTAAACCCGAAAATCGATCTTTCCGGAGAGAATGACCATGCATTTCTCCCCGGGCGGATCGGTTATTGGTTCCGGTCCGGTGTCGAAATCAGGCTCCATCTTGAAATAAAGGACTTCGAGCAGGCGGTTTAGGTCCGGGGTGAGAAGCTCATAAAACCCGGGTCTGCCCGGGTAGGCAAGCTTTTTCCGCTGCCCTGCGCGAACCACCCTGGCATCCTGGATATACCTTCCCGGGTCCTGGGAGCGATCGGCTAAAATTCTAAGTAGGTGAGAGTTGTTCTGGCGGTCGTCCTCCGAGTCCCTGAAGCTCAAGAGACTGACGCCCAGGGCCTCCCTGATCTTGCGCAGGGAAGCCATGGAAGGCTCTGATATCCCGCGCTCGATTTCGCTCAAAAAACCGATAGAAAGGCCGGTCATCTCCGAGAGCTGCTTGAGCGTCAGGGATCGCTTGAGACGCTGAGCCCTGATCCTCTTTCCCAGATCATCCAAGAATCGGCCCTCCCTGTTGATCGCGGCTTGGGGCGCCGCTGGGCAGGTTGCAATCGAAACTTTTTCGCTGCATACCGAAAAAATTATGCTCTGTCAAGATTTTTTAGTTCTAGGCGAAATTTCGCCGCCTCGGCTTGATCATGGGCGATGAAAACCCCGGCGATTAGCTTGACATAAAAATATATTTCGGCTATTTTGCACTCAAATATCATTTTAGCCGAAAAACTGTTTTATGTATGCTCACAGAACAATCGAGGGCTTCTTCCTGCGGGCTGCCGGGCGGTTCCCGGTCATGCTGGTCACAGGGGCTAGGCAGGTAGGCAAGACCACTCTTTTGCAGCACCTGAAAGGGGCGGACAGGGCATACGCAACCATGGACGACCCCCGCCTGCTCAGCCTGGCCCGCGAGGATCCGCCGCTCTTTCTTCAGCGGTTCCCCCCGCCGGTGATGATCGATGAGATCCAGTACGCCCCGGAGCTCCTGCCTTATATCAAGATGGAGGTTGACAGGCTCCGCGAGCCTGATCTTTTCTGGATCACCGGCTCCCAATCGTTTCACTTGATGAAAGGTGTCTCAGAGTCACTGGCCGGACGGGTGGGAATCATTCAACTGCTAGGCTTGTCCCGGCGCGAGATGATGGGCCTCCACACAACCGCCGGTCCTTTTCTTCCACTGCCTGAGCAGATCGAGGCCGGGGTGCGATCGGGCGGGCGGCTGCCGCTGAAAAAGCTCTATGAAACCATCTGGCGCGGCGGATTTCCTGCGGCGGCCCTTTCCGAGGAAACGGACCACCACCTGTTTTACAGCTCCTATGTGCAGACCTATCTCCAGCGTGATGTCCGAGATCTTGCTCGGGTGGGAGACGAAACCGCCTTTCTTCGCTTCCTAAGGGCGGCCGCGGCCCGCACGGCCCAACTCCTCAACCTGGCCGAGCTCTCCAGGGACGCGGACGTCTCATACAACACCGCCAAGAGTTGGCTCTCCATACTACAGGCCTCGGGCGTGGTTTATCTCCTGGAACCATACCACACCAACGCAACCAAACGCCTTGTCAAATCTCCCAAGCTCTACTTCCTGGATACCGGCCTCTGCGCCTGGCTGACAGAATGGTCCAGTCCGGAGACCCTGGAGGCCGGGGCTGCATCCGGCCCTATGTTGGAGACATGGGTCTTTGGGGAGATCCTCAAGAGCTGGTGGCACAACGGCAGGCGAGCACCCTTCTACTTTTACCGGGACAAGGACCGAAAGGAAATCGACCTCTTGATCGTCCAAGACGGGACAATCTATCCGGTGGAGATAAAGAAGAGCTCTTCACCGGATAAAAAAGCGGTGAGGCACTTCCATCTGTTGGAAAAGCTGGGGATGCCTGTGGGGCCGGGAGGGCTGATCTGCCTCTCATCCATGTCCCTGCCCCTCACGCCCACGGCCTCGGCCGTCCCGGTAAGCGCCCTATAGACCGGCCGGGGCCTTAAGCAAAGGGGAGGCGCTTGACCATCAGGACCAGGTCCCTGTAGTTCCCGG
>JBKHIW010000142.1:0-5478 GCA_046538465.1 Desulfobacteraceae bacterium
GACATCTTGCGATACAAGGTGCTCAGGCTGATGCCCAGATGCCGGGCCGCACGCCTCTTGCCCTGGGTATCCGAACCGTATGTCTTGAGGGCAAGACTGATTTGCCGCTTTTCCACTTCTTCAAGGGGCAGAGGCCGGTTTTCCGCGACTCCTCCGGATACCGTAGTCCCTCGCTCTTTTCGATAGCGCTCCGGCAGGTCCCCCGGTTCCGCCTCTCTGCCCCTTACGATGTTCATCACGTATTCCACCAGGTTTTTCAGCTCCCTGACGTTCCCGGGCCAATCGTATGATACCAGTATCTCTACGGCCTCAGGGGAAAAGCCATGGAATTCGTTTTCCGGCATGGATTCATGGAATTGCCCCTGGTAGTATTCCAATAGCATTCGGATGTCTTCGGACCTCTCCCGCAGGGGCGGCACATGAAGAGGGACCACGGCCAGGCGGTAATAGAGGTCCGGCAGGAAGCGGTTCTCCCTCACTGCTCTTTCCAAGTCCGTGTTGGTCGCGGCCAAGACCCTGACGTCCACCCGGGTCCGCCGCTCTTCGCCCAGCCTTTGGACCAAGCCGTCTTCCAGGACCCGCAGAATCTTGGCCTGGTTGGTCAGTGAAAGGCGGCTGACTTCATCGAGGAATATGGTTCCACTGTGTGCATGCTGAAAACTACCGAGTTTGCCCTTGGACCCGGCCCCGGTGAAGGCGCCCGGGGCATATCCGAAGAACTCGCTTTCAAAGAGTGAATCCGGTATGGCCGCACAGTTTACGGTTTCAAAGGGCCCGGACCAGCGGCGGCTCATCTGGTGGATATACCTGGCCACGAGCTCTTTCCCCACCCCGGTCTCTCCTTGAATAAGTACGGTGGAATTAGTCAGCGCCACGTTGGAGGCCTGCTCCCGAAGGCTGATCATGGCCGGCGATGTCCCTACGATCATCGAAAGGGCCGGGGTGGTGAGGGGACAGCCCTTCCAGGTGCGGCGGGACTTGTTCCTGCCGGAGACCACGATTACGTGTCCGGAGATATTCACACCGTCGGATATGGGGTAATCGCCTTTAGAGACATTCCTGTCTTCCGATCTGGAATGTCTGGACCGCACTGCAGAAGATTTACCAAGGATACGCGGAAGATATCGACCTCTGAGCTCATCGTGCTTGACCCTCAAGAACCTCTCCGCCCTTTCATTTATGTTAAGCACTCTATAATCGGGCGTGGTCAGGATAAGCCCGGTGTTGAACATATCGATAAAGCTCCGTGTCCCCGGATGAGTGAAAAACTGCTTCAAATCAAGCAGCTCGGTCTCCCATATGTAATCCAGCTTACGGGAAAGGTCGCACAAGAAGGCCGACTGCTCTATCATTGCCCGGCGCTGTTTCTCAGAGAACCCCAGGAAGCCTATCAGTCCCTTTACCCGGTTGTTCAAGGCCAAGGGGCGGCACATGACCATGGAATAGGGGCACAGATTTCGGTACTCGCAACGATAGCACTGAGCGGTATAACGCGGCTCGGTGACCGTCTGGGCGTCGCCCCGGCTCAAAGTCACATCGACATAAGAATCCCGCGGCCGCTTGGTCCCGATATTCGGCCGGTAGGGGCCGGTGCCTGCCATAGCGACCATCCGATCGTCTACAACAAAGACATCCATCCCCAATGTGAAGTTGATCAGCTCGGTGATCGCCTGAAGGTTTTTTCGGTGAAGGCGAAGATCGCTCATGAAAGGCCCCTGCGTGACTATTTCCATGCGCGGCGATTCTCAAGCATAGATGAACCAAGCTCTCTTGTCAAAATGGGAATCTTTCTCGCGCACTTTGAGAAAAATTCTTATCCCTGGAGACTGGACATTTGGATTGGACAAAGGCCAGTGAAGCTCTCGTTGTCAACCCATTGATTTTAAGTCCTAAATTTTCAATGGTTCGGCTCTTATCGTCGAATTTCAGATGGCATGTCCCTTGCTTAATCTACCCGAATAAATTGAGTTGTTTTATGCCGGACCCCGGCCACGTGATTTTCGGTAGTTTATTATTCCGGGCAGTTCCCATAGAGTTCAACCCTTTCCAAGTGGAGGTGATCACCATGGTGCACGAAGACTATTACAAGCTGCTGGACCCTGCGCAGAAATACACGCGGGCGTTTTGCACCGAAGAGGAAATCAAAATGGCGGAGAGCATCCGCCAGTTTGTGAACAAGGAGCTCATGCCCAGGAGGCAGGACCTGGAAGGCGGTTGGCACCGTGATGAGAAGCTCGCCTTGGGGACCCAGCATTCGCTCTACCGCAAGCTGGTGGATTTGGGTGTGACCAAGTCCAACCTGCCTTCTGAATACGGCGGATTGGGCCTCTCCCCGGTGGTCCGTCAGATGGTCAATGAGGAGCTCTCTCGTGCGGATATCGGCCTGGCCACTATGGTGGGAAAGATCCATTGGATCGTTTCATTCATGGTGGCCGCCAAGCGCGACGATCTGCTCAAGGAGTTCGCCTCCAGGATCATGGGGGAGGAGTCATACACCGCTTGCGTGGCCATCACCGAGCCTGCAGGAGGGGCCAATCTGGAGGATCCGGCCCAGGAGTTCCGCACCGTGCGCACCATTGCCAGGGAGGACGGCGGAGACTATGTGATCAACGGGCACAAAATTTGGCCCGGACCCGCCGGGCCGCTGGAGCGCTTCCAAAGCGGGGACCTCAAGGGCCACCTCGGCTACTGGACGGTTTGCACAACAGATCCGGCCAAAGGACCGGAGGGAGTGGCCTTGATCCATATCCCGCCCGACGCCGAAGGCATGGAATTTTCCAAGCCTTATGAGAAAATGGGTTTTTGCTGGTCTGATGAAAACGTGGACATCTATTTTGACAACGTCCGCGTGCCCAAGCGCTTCCGCATCGACACAGAACCGGGACAAGGAGCCGATATAGTCCGGGGCTATGTCATAGGCCTGGGGCGCCTGGCCGGGGCCGCTCGCCTGACCGGCCTGTCTCAGGCCGTATTGGAGATCGTCCTCAGTGCCGCCGAGCACAGGGAGATCGTGGGTATGCCCCAGAGAGAACGCTCGCTTTTCGCCGCATATTTGGCCGAGATGTTCCGCTATATAGAGTTGGCCCGCCAGTATTACCTGGCGGTCACCTGGCAGGTCATGAACCCGACCATCTACGGGGCCCACTGGTCCCATGAGATGATTGCAAAATACTCGGCTGCGCGTTCCTTCGCAGCCGACTGCGCAAAATACTGCTGCAATATGGCCATGGAAATGATGGGCTCATATGGATATGCGTATGAGTTCAATCTCGAGAAGTATATGCGCGACTATAAGATCGTCCAGATGTGGCTCGGCGGCGCCCAGAGGGACCGCCTGGACATCGCCCAGGGGCTTTACGGTCCGTTCAAATGGGGCGGTTTCAAGGAGTGGGAGGCAAAGCAAAAACTTTCCGGTTGAGGTCGCGGCTGTATATGGAGGTGGATTATGTGGGATCAAGTCAGGGATCTTATGATAGGGGCCTGCGACTTGCACATCCACGCAGGACCCGACGTTGTAAAGCGCCAGCAGGACATAATCGATGTGACCAGGGACGCGGCCGAGGCCGGCATGCGCGCCCTGGTAATCAAGGACCACAATACGATCACCGCGGACAGGGCAGCCCTGGTCCACAAGGTCCTGGGCGACCAGGTCCTGGTCCTGGGCAGCATCGTGCTCAATTATGCCTTGGGCGGGTTCAATGTCGAGGCTGTGGAAAAGGCCCTCAACATGGGTGCGAGGATCGTTTTCATGCCCAGCATGGATGCGGCGCTTACCATTGAAAAGGTCCACGTGACAGGAGAAACACCCTGGCTTTCCCCTTTCACCAGGATCAAGGACCCTGCTCAGGGAATGACCGTGCTGGACAGCTACCCGGACGGCGACCGTGTGCTGCCCGAGGTGCAGGATATAGTGCGGTTGATCGCCGAGAAGGACGCGGTCCTGGATACGTGCCACTTGTCCGCCAGGGAGAGCTATTATCTCATTCGCGCGGCCAAGGAAGCCGGTGTCGGCCGGATTGTGGTCACACACCCCAACTGCAGCGTAAACCTGATGACCGTAGAAGAGCAGAAACAATTGGCCATGGAAGGCGTCTATTTCAGCTATGCGTTTTTACCTTGCATGCCTCTTTTCGATCGGCAGCACCCCAAAGAGATAGCCGCCATGATGCAGGCCGTAGGCCCTGAGCGCTGCCTGCTTTTTTCCGATTTCGGCCAGGTGTTCAATCCGCCCTCGGTGGAAGGCTATAAGATGTTTCTGGCCAGTCTCCTGGCTGTGGGAATGGAAGCCGAGGACCTAAAGAAGGCCGCTTGCCTGAATCCGGCCCGGTTATTGGGCCTGGATTGAGATCCTGTTTAACTGCTTGGTCTTAACCCCAAACCCAAAAAATGGAGGTGTGGAAATGAAATTGAGACTCATGGATTACGGCTCCTTGACTGCGGATGAGGGCTGGGTGATGGAGGCGGCGGGCGTGTCCACCCACAGCACCCCTGCTCCAGCCAGCCTCAGGCGGGATTACAACATGATCGGGGCTATGATCGAGCACCCGAAGAGCGGCCTTATCCTGTATGAAGCCGGTCCGGCCCCGAATTGGGAAGAACTTTGGCCTGAGCCCGTAAGAGAAGTATTCGGCATATCCCGCTATTCAGAAGAAAACCGCATGGACAAGATCCTGGAAAAGTCCGGCTACACACTCAACGATGTGAAGGCCGTGATCATCGGGCACATGCACCTGGATCATGCAGGGGGGTTGGAATTCTTCCGGGGCATGGATACCCCCATATACGTCCATGAAGAGGAGATAAAATATAGCTTCTACGCCGTAGCTACAAAACAGGATTTCGGTGCGTACCTGCCGCACTACATTGACAGCTCTTTCAATTTCAAGCCGGTTTACGGCGAAGAGTTCGAGCTCTTTGACGGAATAACTCTCTATCGTACCCCAGGGCACACCCCGGGGTGTATGTCCATGCGGGCGGACCTGGGAAACGGCGAGCAGTTCCTCTTTACCTCCGATACCATGTTCTTCAAGGAAAACTTCTTTGACGAGCAACCCCTGGGCTGGCTGGTCCGGGACATGGCCGGTTGGTGGCGCAGCCTGGCCCGCCTGAAAAGGATTGCCGAGGCCTATAACTGCAAGGTGGTGCTGGGCCACGACGGAGACATATTTTCTCAGTATGCCGGTAAGGTATACGGCTGAGCCTGCCTTCAACGGAGCCCCCCCGCCGGGGGCTCCCTTCTATCTCTTCGCCCTCTTTCCCGATCTCCTTTCCCCCGGCCGAGATCACTATGGCCCCGGCAACCCCCTCTCCACACACCGCTCCACTATCTCGGGAACGGTCCTGATCGGAGTGGCGATCACGGCCAGGTCCACCCCCCGGGTCCAGCCCCGAAACTGATAATGCTCCCCTGCTTTTCACTCGCCCCTATCACCGCCACCCTTTCGGAATTGAATATCCTATCCAGGTTGTACTGACTCA
>JBKHIW010000143.1:0-5469 GCA_046538465.1 Desulfobacteraceae bacterium
GCTTTATCGGGCGGTTAACTCAGCGGGAGAGTGCCATCCTCACACGGTGGAAGCCCCGGGTTCAAATCCCGGACCGCCCACCACTTCTCAGCCGGTTTGATCGTAAAGAAATAGATCCGGGCATGAAGCCTGAGCATTCAGGCCGGCGGTGAAATGGAGCGGACGGAGCTTGACGCCACGAAGGCGTCGCCCCTGGGAGGGGCGGCTTTCGTGGCTTTTTTGTTGTTGAAACAACCTGTTCCATTATGAGGAGCGAAAAATGAAAAAACAAGGCCTGATGGTATTGGTTTTTATTGTTGGTCTATTTGTCTTTGTCTTTGGCTCTGAATTCCAGCCCGATGCACTGGCCCGGATACAGGAGATCCGGATTGCCGACGGCAAGGGCGATTGGGGATACCCGAATCCTTATCGTCACTATCCGCGCGGCCCGGGTTATGTGCGAATGAGCTGGGTGTTTGATACCCTGGTTTGGAAAGGGCAAGAGGGCTACATCCCCGCTCTGGCAAAGGAATGGTCCTATGATCCTGATCAGATGGCTTTTACATTCCAGCTGGACCCCAAAGCGAAATGGCACGACGGCCGACGTCTAACCGCTGAAGACGTGGTTTTTACAATCGATTACTTCAAGAAACACCCTTATAGATGGATCTCCCTGGCTTCTGTGGACCGGGCCGAGGCGCCCACCGCCCACCAGGTGGTGATCTACCTCTCTAAACCCTATTCCTCCTTTATTTCCGACATCGGCGGAACCATGCCGGTGATACCCAAGCACATATGGGAGGAGGTGGAGCGGCCCAAGGAGTATGACGACCCACAGGCCTTTGTCGGCAGTGGGCCTTATGTATTCAAGGATTTTAACAAGGCTCAAGGGACCTACTTGTATGAGGCGTTCGATCAATATTATCAAGGCCGCCCCAAGTCCGACCGGCTGATATACCAGCGTTCGGCAAAGCCCCTTGTCTCCCTTATAACAGGAGAGGTGGATCTCGCCAACATCAAGCCTGAAATGGCCCAATCCCTCAAAGACAAGGGATTTGAGGTCATAAAGGATGAAAGGGGCTGGAACAAGAAGCTTATGATCAACCACCGCAAACCCCCGTTTGACCGGGTAGCCTTCCGTCGGGCCCTGGCCCATGCGATCGACAGACAGGAGATCATAGAAAAGTCCCATCGCGGTTTTGCATCCCCTGCCTCGTACGGGCTCCTGAGCGTGGACCACGACATGTATAATCCAGACACCCCTGTTTACCGTCATGACACGGCCGCGGCGGCCGAATTGCTGGAATCCCTAGGATATAAGAAGAGACCGGACGGCTTTTACCACAAAGAGGACCGGCCTTTGAAGGTGGAGCTTCTTTCCTCCAACATTACCGTGGCAGGGGAAACCGTAGCTGACCGCGACGGAGAGATCATAAAAAAACAGCTCCAAGAAGCTGGAATCAAGGTTGAACTGGTCAACATGGAGCAGGCCACGACGGACAGCCGGGTCAAAAACTGGGATTTTGATCTGGCCGTTTCCGGACACGGGGGCGTAGCAGGGGATCCCCGCATACTAAACGAGATGATATCATCCGAATACGGGGCCGGTTCGGTCAACAGCGCCCGGTACGATTCAAACGAGGAGCTGAACCGGCTCATGGAAGAGCAGATGGTGCAAATGGATAAAGACAAGCGAAAGGAGCTGGTCTTTGAGATACAACGGTTACACGCGGAGGATCTGCCCGCCATTTGCCTGTATTATCCGCATAGCATGGCTGCATATAATCCCAAAAAGGGTGTAGACTGGTTTTACACCAAGGGAGGGATCAGCAAGGGCATCCCCATCCCCCAAAACAAGATGTCTCTGATTGACTAAAACGGAGGATGAAGGCCTTGCCGGGAATTGAGGGGAAAAGGCATGCGGCCGCGGTGCTGCCTTATTTGGGGGCCGCCCTGGTCATGATATACTTGAGCTACAGCCTGCCGGACCTTCTCCCGGGCGATTTCGTGACCTCTATGTATTCCAGCTCTCAGGTAACCTTGAATGAGCGGCAGCAGGCCGAGCTCCAGGCCTACTATACCAGTGACGAGGGCTTCGGCGCCTACTTGGCCGGCCTTGTTTCCATGGACTGGGGGTACTCCTATGCCTTCCTCAGACCGGCATCCGAGCTGATCCTCGAGGCCCTCCCCTGGACCTTGCTCTTGGTCGGAAGCGCCCATCTGATCTCTATGTCACTTGGGTTCATAGCAGGAGTGGAGGCTGCTTGGCGCCGCGGGGGCATGGCCGAGAAGACAGGGGTCGGGCTGATGACCCTCTTGGAAGGAGTGCCGGAGATCGGGAGTGGAGTGATCCTGTTGGTGGTGTTCGCCCTCCATCTGGGATGGTTCCCGGCCGGCGGCGCAGAAACAGCATACGCGGTCTATTCCTCCGGACAGTGGGCTGCAGATGTACTGCATCATCTGACCCTGCCCCTGGCAACGCTGATTATCGCCTATCTGCCGGGGAACTTTCTCCTGGCTCGGGCTAATATGGTAATGGTCCTAAGAAGCCGTTTCGTCCAGACCGCCAGGGCCAAAGGCCTGCCTCCGAGGAGGGTTCGTTACGCCCACGCGGCCCGCAACGCCTTGCTGCCCGTAGTGACCCGCTTCGGCCTGCGCATCGCCTTTATGATCACGGGCGCCCTGGTGGTGGAAACCATCCACTCATATCCTGGTTTGGGAACGCTGCTTTTCAGCGCCATTGCCATGCGGGACCTCCCGCTGATCCAGGCCATTGTGCTGTTCTCCTCCCTGCTGGTGCTCGGAGTGCACCTTGGGCTGGAATTCACCTACGCCAGATTGGACCCGAGGGTTAAGCATGCATCTTGACATACGTCGTCACCTGCTTCGCGATCCGTGGTTCATCACCGGGATCACACTTTTTTCCATACTTGCGGTTCTTGCAGGCTTGGGCCCTTTGTTCGTGCCTTATGATCCCCACGATATCTCCTTCATGCCCCTGAGCCCGCCCTCTTCCCAGCACTGGCTGGGTGTAAACGACGGTGGTATGGATATATTCTCCGAGCTCCTCTTCGGCCTTAGAAACACCGTTCTGTTCGGCCTGGCGGCGGGATCAGGCGCTCTGGTTTTAGGAGTGCTCATAGGCTTGACAGCGGCCTGGTTCAGGGGGGCGATGGATCTCTTCCTGATGCGGGCGGCCGATATCCTCCTGGCGGTGCCTGCGGTCATGATCCTGATACTCCTGGCGGCTTTTTTCCGCCCCTCGCCCGCTGTCCTGGCCTTGACCCTGGCCGGCTTTTCGTGGCCCACTACGGCCAAGGCAGTCAGGTCTCAGGCACTGGTGCTGAAGAACAGCCTTCACGTAAAGGCCGCCAGACGCATGGGCGCGTCGAGCCCTTATATCATCACCAGGCATTTGATGCCTGAGCTTTTCCCGCTTTACTTGGTGGGATTCGCAGCCAAGACCCGAATGGCCATGTTCATGGAGGCATCGCTGGCCTTTCTCGGCCTCTTTGATCCCAGCAGAAAGTCCTTGGGCATCATGATCAGCTATGCGCTCAAATACTATTACCTGGACGTCTGGATAAGCTGGCTCTTCCCGCCTATATTGTGTTTGACCATGTTGATAATGACTTCGTCCTTCCTGGCCATCAGCCTGGAAAAGGTGTTTGATCCAAGATTGAAGGAAGCCCTGTGAAAGCGGAAGTTCAAAACTTGACCGTGGTTTATAGAGACGGCGACCACGCACTACTGGCGTTGGACCGAGTGAATCTCAACCTGTCACCGGGCGAGGTGACCGCACTGGTAGGGGAGTCCGGCTCGGGCAAGACAACTCTGGGAAAGGCCTTGATTGGCCTTTTGCCTGACAACGCTCAAGTGGAAGGGAGTATACGTCTGGGCGGGCAGGAGGTCATAGGCCGGGGCGAGGCCGTCCTGAATCAGCTTCGATGGTCCAAGGCGGCCATGGTGTTCCAAAACGGCGCCGCCAACCTGAACCCTGTCCACCGGGTAATCGACCAGGTAGCCGAACCCCTGATCCAACTCAGGGGCGTGGACCGGAAGAACGCGGTCAGGGAAGCAGAAAAGCGGGTGGCCGAAATGGGTCTTGCATCAGAAACTGCACGGCGGTACCCGCATGAACTGAGCGGGGGGCAGGCCCAGCGGGCCCTTTTGGCCATGGCCCTTATCTTGGACCCCGAGCTGCTGATCCTTGATGAACCCACCTCGGCTTTGGACGCCAGGACAAAGATGTTCATCGCCGGGGTGATCCGAAGGCTCAGAAGCCGGCGCAAGGCAGTGCTGTTGATAACCCATGACTTGGGCTTGGCAGGGGATTTGGCGGATGACCTCGCAGTGCTCTACCTGGGCCAGATAATGGAGCTCATGCCCGCATCGGATCTCCTGAACCATCCGCGCCACCCTTACACCTGGGCCCTGGCCCGGTCATATCCGGGGATGGATGCGTTCCGGGATTTGGGTGGAATCCGGGGGGATGCCTTTTTTAGGCTGGTCCATGCACATTCGGGGGCACGAGGCCCTGATCACATACACACCCATGTGGACGCACCCGGAGCCGTCCATCAGGACGGCCACGCCCCGCCCCAGGGTTGTCTTTTCGAGCCGCGCTGCACCCAGTCGATCCAGGAATGCCGACTGGGGGAAATAGGCATGACGCCGGCCGGGGAACACCAGGTCCGCTGTCTTCGGGGCGGCATAGTGAACCTGATCGAGCTTCACGGGATAGAAAAGGCCTACGGAAAGATCAAGGCGGTGCGTGCAACCGATCTGAGCCTGCAGGCCGGGGAGGTCTTCTGTCTGGTCGGGGAAACCGGGTCGGGCAAGACCACCCTGGCCACTATAGCCGCCGGTGCGCTGACCCCGGACAAGGGCAGCCGCGTTTTTGAAGGCAGGGACATGGATGCATGGATAAAGCACGACTACAAGACCCTGGCCCCCAGGATCGGACTGATTCACCAAAACCCGGAGGATGCGGTCAGCCACCGCTTCTCGGTCTTCGACATCATAGCTGAGCCCCTCCGCATACAGGACGGTAGATACACCAAGGATGAGATCCGACGCTTGGTACTTCAGGCCTTATCCGATGTACACCTTTCCACCTCCCGGGAGTTTTTGGGAAAATACCCCCACGAGCTGAACTCAGGGGCGATACAAAGACTTTGTATGGCCCGCGCCCTGATACACGATCCCGTCCTCCTGATCGCCGATGAACCCACCAGCTCCCTGGACCCCAGCGTCCAGGCCAAGGTGCTGAAGATGCTGCTCGAACTGCAAATCGAAAAGGGCCTGACCATGCTCTTTGTAACCCATGATATCGGGCTGGCCAGAAAGATCGGAGACCGCATCGGGGTGATGCTGGAAGGGGAGATAGTGGAGGAAGGCCCGGCCGCCCGCATCCTGGAGAACCCGGAGCATCCTTACACCGCTTTATTGATAGCCGGAGCAAAAGGCCTGGCTGAACCTGAAGAGAGA
>JBKHIW010000144.1:0-5461 GCA_046538465.1 Desulfobacteraceae bacterium
TGTCCAGATCCACTGCGGTCTCTGGCAGCCACATCCCCTCTGGGAACCTCCCGAACCTGTGCTCGAAGTCCCTGATCCCCCATTCCACCTGGGTATCCTTGTCCCGGGCGCAGGCAAGCGGCATGATCATGTGGTTGTAGGCCTGGGCTATGGCGGCGCCGTGACCCGAAAAGTGTTCCCGGCTCTTGCGGTCAGCCGCGCGGACTGCCTCATACACCGAAGGGGACTGGACCTCCAGCCAAGAGAGGAGGGTGGGACCGAAATTGAAACTGATCTTCTCATAGTTGTTGACTATCCTGGCGATGCGTCCCTCATGGTCAAGTATCCGGGAGGCGGCATTGGTGGCATAGCACTCCGCAGTAATCCGCCGATTCCAGTCATGATATGGATGGGCCTCGTCCTGGACCTCGATGGCCTCCAGCCAAGGGTTCTCCCTTGGGGGTTGATAAAAGTGCCCGTGAATGCAAATGCTTCGTTCCATGACCGCTCAGCCTTCCCCGTTGAACCTAAAAAACACCGCGGCCAGCGGGGGTACGGTGATCCGGAGCGAGTACCGCCGCCCGTGCCAGGGCTCGGGCATTGCTACGACCCGGCCGAAATTGCCCATTCCGCTTCCGCCGTATTCGGCCGCGTCGCTGTTCAACGCCTCGGACCAAACGCCGGCGCACGGCACACCGATCCGATAGCCCGGACGCGGCACCGGGGTGAAGTTGCAGACAACAGCCATCAAGTCCTCTTGACCGAGGCCCTTGCGTAGCATGCTGAGAACGCTTTGCTCGGAGTCGTTGCAGTCGATCCACTCGAACCCGGAGGGATCGAAATCCAGGTCATGGAGCGCAGGCGAGCTTCGGTAGAGGTGGTTCAAATCACCGATCCATCGCTTGAGCCCATAATGCCGGGGGTGATTCAGCAAATGCCACTCCAGCTCCGATTCATGGTTCCATTCACTCCACTGACCCAACTCTCCCCCCATGAATATGAGTTTCTTCCCCGGCTGTGCGTACATATAACCGAAAAGGAGCCTGAGATTGGCGAACTTCTGCCACTCGTCCCCAGGCATCTTCCCAATCAGGGAGCCCTTCCCGTGCACCACCTCGTCATGACTCAAGGGCAGCATGAAATTCTCTTGAAAGGCATACACCAGCCTGAAGGTCAACTGGGTGTGATGATACGCCCTGTGTACCGGGTCATGCGACATATAGGAAAGGGTGTCGTGCATCCAACCCATATCCCACTTCATCCCGAAGCCCAAGCCTCCTACATAAGTAGGCCGGGAAACCATCGGCCAGTCGGTGGATTCTTCAGCCATTGTCTGGGCATGAGGATATTCCCCATAGACCGCCTCGTTCAGCCTTCTCAAAAAGGAAATCGCCTCCAGGTTCTCCCTCCCCCCGTAAGCATTGGGGATCCACTCCCCGGGCCTCCTGGAGTAGTCCAAATAAAGCATGGAGGCCACCGCGTCCACCCTGAGTCCGTCGGCATGATAGCGGTCCAGCCAGAAAAGGGCGCTGCTGATCAGAAAGCTCCTTACCTCGTCCCGGCCGTAGTTGAATATCAAGCTGTCCCAATCAGGATGAAGGCCCTTTTGGGAGTCCGCATGCTCATAGAGATGAGTCCCGTCGAAATACCCGAGCCCGTGCTCGTCCTTGGGAAAATGGGAGGGCACCCAGTCCAGGATCACACCGACACCGGCCTGATGTAGCGTGTCCACCAGGAACATGAAGTCCTGGGGATCCCCGTATCTCCTAGTGGGGGCGAAATAGCCAAGGGTTTGGTATCCCCATGAACCGTAAAAAGGGTGCTCCATTACAGGGAGAAACTCGACGTGAGTGAATCCGCAATCCGTGACATATTCGGCCAGCCTGGGGGCGAGCTCCCGGTAGCCGAACGACATCCCCCCATCGCTTGAACGCATCCAAGAGCCCAAATGAACCTCATAGACCGCCATGGCCTCCTGGAGCCGACTCGCGGCGCCTCTTGCACTAATCCATTCATCGTCACCCCACTGGTAGGCCAAATCCCAGACCACCGATGCTGTGGCCGGCGGCGGCTCGGCCGCGAATGCGTACGGATCGGCCTTGTCCACCCTGTAGCCTTGGAACCTGGAGCGGATATGGTATTTATACCTGACCCCGACATCCAGACCGGGAATAAAGCCCTCCCAAATCCCGGAGCCCCCCCTGGGGCTGAGCGCGTGGCCCTCCTGGCGGCTCCAGTCATTGAAATCTCCTATCACCGAAACGCCCTCTGCGTCAGGTGCCCACACCGCAAAGTAGACTCCCTTGTCACCCTTATCCTCGAGAATGTGGGCCCCCATCTTATCGTAAAGGCGAAAATGACTGCCCTCATTGAAAAGAAAGAGGTCCTCTTCCGTAAGCAGACTCACCTTCCGGTTCAACCGGCTTTTTCCGCGTTCCTGCATTCCGACACCTATGTCCCTGCAGCTGATGCGCCACTGCCGCTGCGGGGGCTTATCGCTTTGCACGTCTTTCTATAAATATCCAAATAGGCTTTGGCCGCCTTTTGCCAGGAAAAGTCCGCCCTCATCCCATTTTCCACAAGTCTTTGCCACTCCTCGGACCTCTCGAAGAGCCCCACCGCCTTCTTGACCTCAGCCAGCAAGGTTTGTGAGTCGTATGCCTTAAACTTGAATCCGTTCCCAGTACCCGTTCCCTCCGAGTATGCCTCTACCGTGTCACCCAGACCGCCGGTGGCCCGAACCACGGGCACTGTTCCATATCTCAAAGCGTAGATCTGAGTCAGCCCGCAAGGCTCATACCTGGAGGGGACCAGCAGGATATCCGCCCCGGCCATGATTCTATGAGCCAGGGCCTCGTCAAATCCGATCTTGAGTCCCAAAAACCCCTGATGTCGGGCTGCGGACTCCCTTAGAAAGGATTCGATCCGCCTTTCACCCGAGCCCAGCACGACTAAACCCACATGGAGTTCCATGATCTCATCCAAGACTTCCAATAAGAGGTCCAGCCCCTTTTGCTCATCCAAGCGGGATATCACGGCCAGTAAAGGCCGGTCCTCAGGCACGGCCTGAAGCCCCATCTCCTTGATCAGCTCGGATTTGCAGCGCCTTTTGCCCTCGAGCCCGCTCGGCCCGTAATGAAAAGTCAGGAAAGAATCAAAGCGCGGATCCCACCGCTCGTAGTCCGCCCCGTTCAAGATACCGTAGAGGCGGTCTCTCCTGGCCTTGAGCACTCCCTCCATGCCCATGCCCAACTCCGCGGTCTGGATCTCCCGGGCGTAAGTGGGGCTTACAGTGGTTACCGCGTCAGAGTAAACTATGCCCGCCTTCAACAGGCTCATCCCCCCCCAGAACTCCATCCCCTCAGGCTGATAGAATCGACCCTGTTCAAGCCCCGTTCTATAGAACTTGTCTTCAGCAAAAACGCCCTGATAGCCCAAGTTGTGTATGGTAAAGACGCTCCCCGCACGCGACAGGGGCCTGCGGGCGTACGGCCCCTTGAGAAGGGCCGGGATCAAGCCGGTCTGCCAGTCATGGCAATGAACCACGTCCGGGACGAGGCCCATCGCTTCTGCAGCCGAGAGGACCGCATGACAGAAGAATGCGAAGCGCTCTAGATTGTCATAGTAGTCACCGCGGGAGTTCCCATATAAATTGGGCCTGTCAAAAAGGTCTTCCCTTTGAACCGCATAAACCTCGGCGTTTATGCCGGCCGCCACTTCAAGCACATCGGCCTGGAGCTCTTCCTTCCCCAGAGGCACGCGAAGCCCCTCCAGTACCCTCCTAGTCCGGAAGCCCCCTTCGAACAATGAGCGGTAGGCAGGCACAAACACACGCACATCCAGGCCCAGGCCCTTTAGGGAGCCGGGCAGGGCTCCGGCCACGTCGGCCAGCCCTCCGGTCTTTGCCAAAGGTACCATCTCCGAGACCACAAAGAGGACACCAAGGCCTTCCTCCGGTCCAGCCGCACGTTGGTCCGCCGCCTGGCTCACTTGCATCCCGGCCTCCGGTCACAAACCCTGGTTGTCCGCGTTTACCGCCTCGATCAGCTCGTCCTGGATCTCAGGAATGGAAAAGAGCACCCGGTTCCACGAGGGGATCAAGGTGCTCTCATGGGGGCCCTTGATCTGCTCCCACGCCGTCCATAAAAACCCCCTGAAATATCGTACTGTCTGCTCCTCCAGATATCGATCGTAAACCAAACCGTTTACCTCTGCATCATCACTATAGCTCTTTATGAAGTCCAGGCTCCGGCTGTAATAAGTATGAAGGATCATATCTACAAACGCATCATCCAAAGGAACCCCATGGCATCGTATGTAATCCAAGTAAAACTTAGCTATATCCACCACCATTCTATGAAGACCCCGATCAACGTCCTCTGCCGCCATTTCCTGATGCTTGTGCTCGTAATTGGTCGTCAGATCGATCTGAGCGATCTTCCGACAGATCACCCTATTATATGCCTCGGACAGAGTACTCACTTCCAGTCCCCAGTCATAGGCGATGTTGATCCCGCGAGCCATCTTGGCAGAGAAGCTGAACTCGCCGGCCAATGGGTAATAAAAACAGCGGTGGTAGTTGAAAAACTCTCCCAAGGCGTCAAAGCCCCTCTGATACATCAGGCTGCGCATGATATCCACGAAGGGCGAAACGAACAACCTGGTCACCCGTCCCTTCATGGCATGCTCCTCAGGCGAAATCCTGGCGTAAAACCCCTTGCAGAACTCATAGTCGTTGTGAGGATTGGCTGTAGGCTCAATCAGTCGCCCCAAGAGTATGCGGTCATAAGTCACGATGTCACAGTCGTGGAGGGCTATGACCTCACAGTCCTCCCGGGCCAACATGTAACCCAAGGTCACCCAAACGGACTGGCCCTTTCCCTGCACTCCTATAGGGATCTCCCTCGCCTTTATCTTTTCCAGCACCTTCTGAACCCGGGGCCCGTCCACCCACACCACCTTGAGATCCCGGTTGTCTGAAAGCCGGCTGAAATATTCTTTGGCGGTATTGAACTGCGCCTCTTCCTGCGCCCCGCCCAGCGCAACCACCACTGAGCGAATGTAGCGCGTTCGGTGGATCTCTTCGGTGATCCTGTCCATGACTTGAGGGTTTTCTATCTCCGAGTAAAGGGAGGGCAGCATCAGCCCGATGTCCGTATGCCGCGCCCACTCCTCCAACTTGGCCTCCAAATACTTCAGATAGCCCTCACGATCAAAAGCCTCGTACAAACCGTGCAGGGTGGTGATTACCCCGGCTTGGTGAAAGTCGCCCATATCCCCCTCCGCTTTTAAATCATTTTAAATAATTTAATTTTATCACCTGTTAGCACCACTTGTCGAGCATGCCCGGTCCGGACCCAAGACATTTATGCACGGCAATGACAAGCGGCCTGAGGTATGCTATTAGATCTTTCGACGGCTTCGCAAAAACCCGCTCAGCCGCCGCTGGGAACGTTGTAAACCCTTGAAACTACAAGGGCAG
>JBKHIW010000145.1:0-5453 GCA_046538465.1 Desulfobacteraceae bacterium
TCAGGGGCTTTTTGCAACTCCGTCTTGAGTTGGGTGCCTGGGGTCGCGTCCTTATGAACGAATCCGATTGTCTCGAACAGCCTTCAGCCGATCCGCACTATAAATGGAAGGTGCTGGCCACTGTGGCTATGGGTGCCACCATGGCCACTCTGGATGCAAGCATTACCAACATCGCCTTTCCGGTCTTGACCGAGGTCTTTCAGGCTGAGCTGACCACTATTATGTGGGTGACGCTCGCCTACATACTGGTCAGCACCAGCTCAATGCTTCTGGTGGGGAAGATAAGCGACCACATAGGCCGAAAGAGGATCTATGCCCTGGGGATGGCGCTCTTTTCCCTGGGACTCCTGTTTTGTTCCATCTCCCAAAATATAGAGCAGCTGGTCTTTTCCAGGGCTTTTCAGGCCCTGGGGGCCGCTATGACCGTTGCTTGCGGGACCGCGCTGGTGACCGAGGCCTTCCCCCTGGGGGAGATAGGCAGGGGCCTGGGCCTCTTGGGGGTGGCGGTTTCTTTCGGCTTCATCCTGGGCCCGGTCGTGGGAGGGTTTTTACTGGACTGGTTTGATTGGCGCGCCATCTTTTATGTGCGGCTTCCCATAGGGGTGATCACCTTTTTTATGGCCGCATTTCTACTCAAAGAGGGTCGGAGGAAGCCGGGCCGGCTGCATCTGGATATATTGGGCGCGTTGACCTCATCAGGCGGGTTGTTTTGCCTTGTCTTCGGTGTTAGCCAATTAAGGAGGTATGGAATTCATTCTCCACTCGTCCATATATTAATCGGATCAGGATTATTGATATTTATAGTATTTATCTGGGTGGAGCGAAGGGCTTACGATCCGATAGTAGATCTCGAACTATTCAAAAACCGCACCTTTTCCAGCGCATCAGCCGCCCTGTTTCTTGTCTTCGCTGCAGCGCCGGCCCATATCCTTATTATGCCATTTTACCTGATGCAAGGCATCCTTTTGAATCCCTCAAGAGCCGGTCTTTTGTTGGCGGTTCATTCCGTGACCACAATGATTTTCGGACCTATCAGCGGGTGGCTTTCCGATCGCTTCGGCCCGTCACGGTTTGCTATTCTCGGGGCAGCGGCACTGGCCTCGGCCTTTTTCTTGATGCGGTCCTTTGAAATCCAGACCCCGGTAGCCGTGATAGTCCCGGTTTTGATACTTTCAGGCATAGGGGTGGGGGCCTTTCAGGCGCCTAATAACAGCATGATCATGGGAGGGGTGCCTGGAAACAGACTGGGTACTGCCTCGGCCCTGATAGCGACCCTGCGGCAGGTGGGGATTTCTGTAGGTATGGCTATTGCCGGGACCGTGTTTGCGGCCAGGCAGGCTGCATATGAGCTCGGATTCGCGGAAGCTGGCGAGCCTGTCAGCCATGCGGCCAGGCTGGCGATCCCACCTGCATTTCACGAGGTCTTACTCATCTCCGGAAGCCTGGTCGTGTTAGTTATTGTATTCAGTATCCTGGGGGCCCCATGGGGGAAAAAGGCTTCGCCGTATAGATTCCCGGCTTCAGGATCGGCTGGGTCGAGTACTGGCGACTAAGTGCCGAGTACCAGGGGAAGTTATCTCCCTCCGGGCCGAGTGGTGCAGGGGCCTTTGAGCTTGACAAATGCCGTGCTCGACATAAAATCTAGACGTTCTATCGAACATGAGCGCCGCGGTTTTTCAAACCTGCCATATCAATATGTTTCAAGGAGAACCTGCCGGACTTGCTGAAGAATTCAATATTGACGATCTCGCAAAGACCCGCTCCACCGCCGCTGGGAACATTGTAACCCCTTGAAACTACGAAGGCAGATAACCAGGTCAAGGACTTTTTGCAACTCCTTCAATATCGGGAGGACTGTTCATCGAGGATGGATAGTGTATTGGATAAGGCCGTTGCTCCCCCGGATGGTTGCCCTTTTTTTGATAACGTGGGTGGGTGTTTGGCCGGCGGAGGATAGATCCCGGGCGCTGCCCGTGCGCGTCCTGGAGACTTGAGAGGAGGAGATGGATGTCAGCCGTTAGTAAGATAATGGTTCCCATAGCTTTTTCCAAGTATTCGCCCGGGCTGATCTCCTATGCCGCAGGGCTGGCCAAGGACCTGGGAGCCGACCTGTTGGTGGCCAATGTGATCAACATCCGGAGCATAGAGGCGATCAGCGGGGTTCAGGCCATGGGATACCGGGTGGATGCAGAGGCATACCGGAGGAACCTGGAGGAGGACAGAAGGAGAGAGCTGCGGGACATGCTTGCCGAGACCGATTTTCCCGCCGAGAGGATACGCGCGATCTTCCGGGTTGGGCGGCCATTTGAGAAGCTACTCCAGATAGTGGAGGAGGAAAAGCCCGACCTGTTGATCATGGGCACCAAGGCCCATTCCGAGTTGGAGCATGTCCTACTAGGGTCGGTGGCCGAGAAGATGTTCCGCCACTCGCCGGTTCCGCTTCTCTCTTACAGGGTGTGGTAAACAATGCCAGGAGGGGTCTTCATGGAATTCGAGTGCATCGTATACCAAAAACAGGGGGGGGTGGCCGAGATACGGCTCAACCGCCCGCGTGTCCTTAATGCGATGAACAAACAGCTCTGGCTGGACGTGCAGGCGGCATTGGAGGACGCCCGCCTGGATCCGGAGATTAAGGCGGTGATATTTACCGGAGAAGGCCGGGCTTTTTCGACGGGGGCGGACCTGAAGGAGTCCAAGACCAGGACGCCTGAGGAGTATAGAGACTATCTGGAAGAGCTCCAGGAGGCCTCCCGCAGGATAATTCGTTTTGAAAAGCCGACTATCGCGGCGGTTAACGGCTATGCCCTGGGCTCCGGTTATGAGCTGGCCCTGGCATGCGACATAAGGATAGCAGCGGAAGAAGCCGTCATAGGTTCACCCGAGGCCAGGGTGACTTCCTCTGTGACCGGAGGGGCCATGCGGCTGGTGCAGGAGCTGATAGGCCCGGGCAAGGCCTGCGAACTCCTGTTCACTGCAGAATATATTGATGGAAAAGAGGCCGAGCGAATAGGCTTGGTCAACCGGGCCGTACCCCTGGAGACCCTGATGGACGAGGCCAGGCGCATTGCCGAAGCCATCGCACGAAACTCCTCTTTTTCCGTTAAGATGATCAAGAAAGGCCTGCAAATGGCCAGGGAGGGGGTGAGCCTGGAGGCCCTCATGGACTATGAGGTGGAGGCGTGTCTGGCCTGCGTTTTCACCAAGGAACGGGAGGAGTCGCTTCAGGCCTTTGAAGATCGAAAGAAGGGTGATTGACCGCCCGGCAGGCAGAGGAGAGAAATGGAGCTCGAAAAGATATTGAACGCAGCCTCGGTGGTTGTGGTAGGTGCTTCGAGGAGCGAGACCAAGAGGGGATACCAGGCCATTCGCACCCTGGTGGAGGAGAATTTCGAGGGGGCGATCTACCCGGTCAACCCCAGGGAGAAGTCGGTCCTGGGATTTAAGTGCTACCCGTCTGTTTCCTCCGTTCCGGACCCGGTGGATCTGGCCTTGATAACTACACCGGCCAAGTCAATTCCCGGGATTCTGGAAGACTGCGGCCGCAAGGGGGTCAAGGGCGCAGTAGTTATTGCCGGAGGGTTCGGGGAGACCGGAGAGGAGGGCAGGGCACTGGAAAACGAGATGGTGCGGGTGGCCCAGGAAAACGGTATCCGGCTGATCGGCCCCAACACCTCAGGCATGATGAACCTCAAGACAAACCTCAACCTGGTGGGGCTTCGAGACGCGCCCAGGGGAGACATCGCCCTCCTCAGCCAGAGCGGCAACATGGCCCTCACCTTGATAACCGAGGCCAAGGTAAAAAGCCTCAAGGGATTTTCCTATTACGTGGGGGTGGGGAATGAGGCGGATATCAAATTCCACGAGTACCTGGAGTTTTTCCGCAACGACCCCCAGACCAAGGCCATCCTGATGTATGTGGAAGGTCTCAGGCACGGGCGTGATTTTTTGAACGAGGCCTACAAGACCACCGCCCAGAAGCCGATAGTGCTGCTCAAGAGCGGTCGCTCGTCCACAGGCAAGCGCTCGGCCGGCTCCCATACAGGGGCCTTGGCCGGGATGTCCGAGGTGGCAAAGGGGGCGTTCGAACGGGCCGGCATCATTGTTATAGAAAATTCAGACGAGCTTTTTCCGGCCGCCGAGACCCTCTCCAGCCTGCCTCCCATAAAGAACAACCGCGTTGCTATTCTGGCTGACGGAGGGGGGCATGCTACCATTGCATCCGATCTCCTGACCGAGCTGGGCCTGGAGATTCCGGTCCTGAGGGAGAAAACCCAGAGCAGGTTGCGAGAAATTTTGCCTCCGGCGGCCTCTGTATTCAATCCTGTTGACGTGGCCGGAGGAACTGACGCGGACCCCTCGGTTTTTGCCAAGTGCGCGGATGTCATACTGAAAGATCAGGGAGTGGGGGGACTTCTGTTGGTGGGCCTCTTCGGGGGATACGGGATCCGCTTTGCCGAAAGCCTGGCCTTGATGGAAGAGGATGCGGCCCATCAGATGGGCAAGATGGTGCGGGAGCGGGGAAAGCCCATAGTGGTCCACAGCCTCTACAACAGCGCAAGGCCTCACTCTCTTCATCTTCTGCGCTATTACGGGGTCCCGGTCTACGATTCCCTGGATGTGGCCTGTAAGTGCACCGGCGTGCTGGCCGAGTACGGGGCGTTCCTCAAGAGTTACCACCCCAAGGCCAAATTCACCCTGAACCCGGGGGTGCAGGCCCGCAGACAAGGGGAGGAGATTATTGAGAGGGCTCGAAGGGAGGGCCGAGACGTCCTCCTGGAGCATGAGGCCAAGGAGCTCCTGTCGCTTCACGGTGTGCCGGTCCCCGGGGAGCACCTGGCTGAATCGCCTGACCAGGCGGCCGACTTTGCATCCGAGATAAAGGGGCCGGTGGCCCTCAAGGTAGTCTCCCCTGAGATACTCCACAAGAGCGATGCGGGATGCGTACTTTTGGGGGTTGAAGGCGAGCTGGAGGTAAGAAGCGGCTTTCAAAAGATAATGGAAAACGCACGGGCTTACGAGGGGCCTGATGCCGATATACGGGGAGTACTGATTTCCCCCATGGCGGGGGAGGGGGTGGAGGTCATAATCGGGACCAAGGAGGACGACCAGTTCGGCCCGGTGATCATGTTCGGCCTGGGCGGGGTGATGGTGGAGATCCTCAAGGATGTATCCTTCAGGGTCCTACCCATTTCTCCAACCGCTGCAAAGAATATGATCCGGGAGATCAAATCCTATCCACTGCTCCAAGGAGTGAGAGGCAGGGCCGCCTCAGACGAAAAGGCCTTGAGGAGACTACTCTTGGCCTGTTCGGAAGCGGTGGAGTCCTACCCGGCCATACGCGAGATGGACCTAAACCCGGTGATCGTCCACCAGCAAGGCGTAAGCGTGGTGGACGCCCGAATAATCCTTCACCATGAGGGTTGTTGATGAACTTGAAGGCCGCTGCCATCATC
>JBKHIW010000146.1:0-5415 GCA_046538465.1 Desulfobacteraceae bacterium
TGGCCTGCCTCCTGGCTATCCTTATCGGGGTACCCATAGGAATAATAATCACCCGTAGTAAAAGCCTGGCCACCAAGGTGATCAATACGGCCAATATCTTTATGACCACACCGTCCATCGCCTTGTTCGGGATCATGATCCCGATCTTGGCCCCGATAGGATACGGGCTGGGAAAGGTCCCGGCGATTACGGCTCTTATCCTGTACAGTCAACTGCCGATCATTCGGAATACCTATGTGGCCATTCAAAACGTCCCCCCGGAGCTGATAGACGCAGGACGGGGGCTGGGCATGACCAGTTGGCAAAGACTCCGGGAGATGGAGATCCCGCTGGCTATACCCGTGATCATCGCCGGTCTGCGTACGGCCGCAGTCATGGCCATCGGCATTGCAGCCATTGCCGCTTATATCGGGGCGGGTGGCCTGGGTGTGCTCATTCAACAGGGAATAGGCCGCTCCTATGAGCCGATGATCATGGCCGGAGCCCTCTTGGTCTCCATCCTGGCGATATTCGTGGACGGCTTCATGACCGGGCTGGAGCACTTGGTTACCCCGAAGGGCATTAAACTGGACAGGAGGATGAGAGATGGCTAGCATGCTGATACGGATTTATCGTTTGCTGCTGATTTTGATCCTGCTCGTCCTGGGCGTATTATTGGAAAGAGCCGGCATGCTGGAATACGTGGCGGATCCTTATGAGTTCACGTATATCATGGACTTGGCTCGCCAGCACGTAGTAATGGTCGCTGTCGCCATGCTTTTGGCTACGGCCCTGGGCCTGAGCGTGGGCATAGCGTTCACCCGGGCCGGGCTGAGGAAGTATGCCGGCATAGTGATGTACATAGTGGGTCTGGGCCAGACCATTCCCTCCCTGGCAGTCCTGGCCATTGTCATGAGCTTTATGGGCATTGGGTTCAGGCCGGCCGTTTTCGCCTTGTTCATCTATTCGGTTCTGCCCATAGCCAGGAACACCTTGGCCGGGATCAACGCAGTTCCGAACTGGCTTTTGGATGCGGCCAGGGGCATGGGGATGAACAATCGACAGATCCTTTGGCACGTGGAGCTGCCGAACGCCATGAAGGTCATTTTGACCGGTTTTCGAGTCTCCCTGGTTATCTGTGTGGGCACCGCGGCGCTGGCCTTCCTTATCGGAGCGGGAGGCCTGGGCGAGCAGATCTTTATGGGTATCGATTTGATGCGAACGGACAAGCTCCTGGCCGGGGCCATACCTACTATCCTGATGGCCTTGCTCGCAGACTACCTGTGCGAATTTTTGGGCCTGGTGCTTGTTCCTAAAGGACTGCGGCTGGAGCAGGCGTAAATTCAGGCGGTTTTTCGTATATCACCGACCTGATAAGGTGCAAAAACTAAGGAGCCCGATCAGCCGTCCTGTTGTTTTCGAAACCCTAAGCTCACCTCTATCAACAAAATGAAAGGAGGTTTTGTTATGTCCATGAATAGAATTATGTTTGCAGGTTTATGGGCCGTCTTGAGTCTTTTTCTGTTCGTACCTTCCCAGGCGGATGCCGAAAAGAAGATTGTGGTAGGAGGAAAGAATTTTACGGAGCAGTATATTCTGGCCGATTTAGCTAAGATCTTGTTGGAGGAAAACGGGTTCGACGTGAAAATGAAAACCGGAGTAGGCTCTACTGTATGTCGTCAATCTCTGGAGCACGGCCAGATTGACATGTATTTCGAGTACACCGGAACGGCATATACAGTGTTTCTCAAGCAGGATGACAAAGAGATCATGAGCGACGCCGAAAAGGTTTACAAGTGGGTAAAGGAAGCTGATGCGGAGAACGGCCTGGTGTGGCTGGAGCCCTTGGAGTTCAACAATACCTATACACTGCTCATGCGCAAGGACCAAGCCGGGAAGCTGGGGATCTCATCCATAAGCGACCTGGCCGATTACATGAACGATCACGAGGACGACCTGACCATCGGGGTGAACGCCGAGTTTTGGGAGAGGCCGGACGGCTTCAAGCCCTTGATGAAGCTCTATGGCTTTCAAGTACCTTACGGCAAGGTCCGGAAGATGGACTCAGGACTGGTGTACAAGGCCCTGCAGGAGAAGAACGTGGATGTCTCCATGGGGTTTGCCACTGACGGCCGCATCGCCGCATTTGGTTTTGTCATCCTGGAGGATGACAAGAACTATTTCCCCACATACAACCCCAGCCCTGTGGTGCGCGAAGACGCATTGGAAAAGTATCCCGAGATAGAGGAGATCTTTCAGCCTCTGGTGGAGAAGCTGACCACTGAGGAGATGCAAAAGCTAAACGCCATGGTGGATCTCGAGGACAAAGACGAGGAAAAGACCGCCAGGGAGTGGCTGGAGTCGAACGGGATAATTTAGTCTGCTTTCTACAATAGTATGCTGGCGCCAAGAGCCGGGGAGGGTATTTCTTCGGCTCTTGGCCTTTTGTGCCGGATCTCAGAAGATGCCGTTCCGACCTGACAGGCCCAGCAGCCTGATTTCTACCGTGACCGACTCAATGCCCTCGGCGCTGTCAGCGGAGAGACGAACCCCCCAGCACTGGCTCTGGTAATCCACCCAATGACGGGACTCAATGGTGTGGTCGAGTTCCATGTCCTTTTCCATGGCGCTGCCTACTGCAAATCCACCGGGCAGGTTGATCTCGACCCTGTACCCCACGCTCTCGCGCCGGTCCTTGTTGTAGTTGTATTCCAGTGTGAAGCGGTCTTTCCTCCCCCCTTTTCGGTCCACGAAAAAGTCGAGGGATATGTCGCCGTAGACGATATCGCTTTCATAGTGATCCCAGCGCATAGCCGCATCGAGATCCAGGGAGGAAGACGGGGATAGGCTGAGATTGGCGGCCAGCGGCTTCCAGGGCCTCTTTTTTATCCCCGGGTTCTCGTCTCTTCGGGCCTCACCGAGGTCGTATCCCTGGCTCAGAGTGAATTTTCCCCACTGGTTGTATCGGACCCCGCCTTGCTGATCGTCCCTCCTTGTGACCAGGGTGTTTTCCAATCCCATAGTGATCGTGTTGATGTCTCCTTTTGTATCAATGGGCTCGAACCAGGGACGACGGGTGTCCTTGTCCTTATATCTTCGGAAGTCATAGGCCAGGGTGGGGGTTATCTTATGCTTGAACCCGGTGAACCCGCCCCACTCCACGTCAAAGATCTTTTCCAGGGCGGTTGAGAGCTCGGCTCTTGCGTGATAGGCGTTCTTGGACTGCGTGCCCGACCACCCGGGATCCCCGTCCACCAGCTGGGTGACGTGCTCGTAATCCAGGGAGGTCTCCAGTTTGAGATATCGTCCGAACCACATAGGGTGGGTGAGCCTCGGTCCTAGAAAGAGGCGGTGCCCCTTTTCCCCGAAGTCCCTCCATATGTAGCCGTAACTCGTATCCACTCCCATGAAAAAGGGCAGTTCGGGCGCCAGCGGCCGGGGAAGCAACGCGAAATTGACCCCTGCCAAGGGCTGCGTGGTATCGTCCGGGTGGGGGTCCTCCGGCCTCTGGTAATATGCGCTCATGGCCTGCAGGCTGTATTCTTGACCGTCGTGGCTTAGCCTGAGAGCGGAGCGTCGGGTCGGGGAGCGGTGGTCCTCCACCGGGCGCTCAAAATCGGAAAGATCGGGCCGGGCTTGAAGGCCAAAGAGGCTTCCTCTGAATTCCTTCATGTAATCCTGGTCGCTTACAAGGTCCGTATCCAATCGTGCCTCCAGCCCCGGGGCCAGGGCATGATCCATTCTGCCCCTGAACCAGTAACGGGTTTGGTTTGTCCTTTCAAAAGGGCTGAGGCCCGCTTGATCCGGATCATCAAAATCCTTTTCCTCTATATTGTCCCGCATCACGTCCAGGAGGAACGTGCCGCGCGAGTCCTCCTCGGCCACGTATCTCATCTCCAGGCCCTGCATCAGACCCCGCTCGGTCATGTAGCGCTCGTAGAAGGTGGCGTCCATGCTCTCCGAGATCGCCCAGAAGAAGGGGATTTCAATCTCTATCCCGTTGAGGCTCGAGTACCCCAGCCTGGGGGGGAGGAGGCCTGTCTGGCGTTCGGTCTTGACCGGAAAGATTGCGTAAGGCAGGTAGAAGACCGGGAAGTCTTTAACCCGAAAGGCGGCGTTTTTGACTGTTCCGTAGCCTTCAAAGGTCACCTCGACTTCCTTTCCAGTGATGCTCCAGTCCGGACGCTGACCGTCGCAGGTAGTAATCCGGCAGTCATTGACCAGATAGGTGTTGGGACCGGTCTTCAGTATTGTACTGCCTTTAATATAATAGTTGTTCTCTCTGAGGAACATGCTGCCCCGGGTGATTCGGCCCACGCGGTTTTCCAGATCGAGAAGTCCGGTCTCCCCGGTTAGGATATCTCCGTTGGCTGTCAGCCGAACATCCCTGCTTACCTGTATTATTCCGCTTTCTTCGTTATAAATTGCTTGCTGGGCTGTTAATTTTTGGTTTTCATTTGTTATTGATACATCACCTTCAGCTATATAGAGTTTTTTGTCGTTATCGTAGGTTAGTTTTTCAGCAGAGATTTGCCATTGGGACTTCCGGTTTCCGAGGCTCCTGTGGTCAAGGGACGTCTCCTGGGCGAGTGAATGACGGCTCCCCGAGACGGCGGCCAGGAGAAGGACCACAGTAAAGATCATGACCAGACTGCCGGATTTTTGCATTAGGGACTGCATATACCCTTTTTATACCTCGTCCGGCCGGTAGGTTTTCGGGTCAAGGATGGAGAGCGCCTCTCCCGCGGTGAAAAGAGACCCGGTGATCAGGATCAGGTCTTGAGAATCAGCCATTTCCCTTGCCTTGTCAAGCGCTTCAATCAGTCCTCCTGCGGTTCGACAGGGCTTTCCCATAGGGTCCGCAGCCTTTTTGAGCACCTCGGGATCGGCTGCGCGGTCGTATACGGGTCGGGTGTAGATGACAAAATCGGCCATGGGGACTATACCCTTGAGCACCGCTGGTATGTCCTTGTCCGCCATAACCCCTATGAGGAGTATGAGGCGCCGATAAGAGAATTCGCGGGGCAGGGCGAGCGCCAGGGCCCTTGTTGCGCGGGGGTTGTGGGCGCCGTCCACCACGATCAACGGGTTTGTGGCCATGACCTGCATTCGGCCCGGCCAGTTGACCTCCAGAAAACCTCGACGGATTTGTTCGGGCGCCACAGCGAAGCCATTGCCGTCCAGGACCTCCAGCCCGGCCGCGGCCACGAGCGCCTGATGATAGACCGGGACGAGCGGCGCGCCCTGACCGCCCGCGGCGACATCCGCGCCGCGCAGATCGTGGACGACGGACAGGCCGCAGCGCCGCGAAAGGGCTTCGGCGTCGATCAACTGCACTGTCAGCCGGTCCTGCGGCCGGTGGAGCACGGTCTGGCCGTGAACCCCGGCGACGGCGATGTTTCCGCGCGCGATGCCGTGCTCGGCGAGGAAGCCGTC
>JBKHIW010000147.1:0-5358 GCA_046538465.1 Desulfobacteraceae bacterium
CTCATTATGGCCCGGAGCTTGACTGTGATCTGTGCCATCATATACACGATGAATCGGAAAACTTTTGCAATGAGTGTCATTCTTATGAATTCGTGATTCCTTGAAATCCGAAACAGGCCGCCCCCTTTAACCCGGATGAAAGGGGGCGGGCTAGGCGCGGTCCCTTCGCTTGACCAAGGGACCGTCCTTGGTGTCCATCACTTCCACACCCATCCCCTTCAGCTCGTCCCGGATGCGATCAGCGGTCTCCCAGTCCTTTTCCCTCCTGGCCTTTTCCCTGGCTTCCACCAGGGACTGTATCTGGGGATCCGCGCGGTCAGGCTCCAGATCCAGGACGCCGAGAACCCGGTCGGCCGACTCCAAGGCCTTCAAAACCTTTTCTTTGTCCTCGGGCGCCAGACCTGCGCTGTCCATCCTCCGGTTCACCCGTCGCACGAAGCGAAACAGGGCGGCCAGGGCCTGGGCTACATTGAGATCGTCATCCAAGGCCTCTACGGCGTTTCTCCTGAGGTCGTAGACGGCCTGGTCGACCTCAGGATAAGGCCGACCTGAACGTACCTTTCTCAGCTTTTCCACAAAGATGTCCAGGTTGCCCAAGGTGTTCTTGGCGTCGTCCAATTTGGACCAGGAAAATGATATGGGCTTGCGGTAGTGATGGTTTATCAGCCAGTAGCGGATCTCCCTGCCGGTATAGCCCCGGGACAAGATCTCCCTGATAGTGAGGGTGTTGAGGGAGTCGGCCTCCTCGCCGCTGTTCACAACAAGCTCATTGTGGAGCCAGTACTTTGCGGGAGGCCTTCCTGTGGCCGCGCGGCTGATGGCAATGGTATTCTCATGATGGGGAAAGACAAGGTCCCTGCCGCTGGCGTGGATGTCGTAAGTGGGTCCGAGATGCTTGAGGGCCATGGCCGGGCATTCCAGGTGCCAACTGGGCCTGACGTTGCCCCAGCGGGTCTCGTAGTAAAGGCCGGCCTTCAGCTCACTCAGCGTGGTCCTCTTGAGAAGGGTGAAGTCTCTGGGATTGACCTTTTCATACTGGTCAAGGTCCACTGTCTGGCCCAGACGGATCTTCTCAAGATCGATTCTGGAAAGCGCCCCGTATTCCTTGAACCGGGAGATGTCGAAATAGATCGAGCGGAACTTCTCATATGCATAACCCTTTTCCACCAGTGTCTCGGCGAGCTTTATCATCTCCTCCACATGATCGCTGGCCCTGGGGTAGAGCGTGGCCCTGAGAACGTTCAAGCGGTCCATGTCTTCGAGGAAGGCCTGGAAAAACCGCTCGGTGTATTCTTTCAAGGACACGCCTTCCGTCTCGGCCCCTTGGATAGTGCGGTCGTCCAGGTCGGTCACGTTGACCACCTGCCTTACCTCGTAGCCCCTGAATGTGAGGTAGCGCCTGATCAGGTCGGCGAATACGTATCTGCGGCTCTGGGCTATAGTAGGATACTCGCAGACGGTGGGGCCGCACACATACATGGAGACGCGGTTTTCACGAAGCGGTATGAACTCCTCTTTTTTGCGGCTGAGGGTGTTGTATAGGAAGAGCCCTGTCCTCTTCCTGTCCATAAAGAGCGGCGTGCTGAGATACCGCTCTCCGCTGTCCGGAAAGATAACCGCTATGGTCCCGGACTCCATTTCCGAGGCCAGGCGGAGGGCCGCGGCCATCGCGGCGCCTGAACTCATTCCGGCCAGTATCCCCTCCTCCCTGGCCAAACGCCTGGCGGTCTCGTAGGCCTCGTCGTCGTCCACGTTGATTATCCTGTCCACCTCCCTCTTGTCGAAGATCCCTGGGCGGTAAGACTCCTTCATGTTCTTCAGGCCTTGGATCTTGTGACCCATGTAAGGCTCCATCCCTACTATAAAGATTCCAGGATGAAGCTCCTTGAGCCGCCTGGAGAGCCCCATAATGGTGCCGGTTGTCCCCATAGAGGCCAATACAGCATCCAGGCATCCACCGGTCTGCTCCCAGATCTCCTCGGAGGTGGTCAGGTAGTGGGCCTTCCAGTTGTCCGGGTTGTTGAACTGGTCCGCCAGCCAGTACTCGTCCGGCTTGCTCCTGGCCAGACCGTAGGCATGCTCTATGGCCCCGTCCGTGGACAGGTGGTCCGGGGTGAAGGTGAGCTCTGCGCCCATGGCCCTCAAGATTTTCTTACGCTCTTCGCTCACCGATTCCGACATGACCAAGAGCAAGCGGTACCCCTTGACCGCAGCCACCAGGGAGAGCCCGATGCCGGTGTTTCCACTGGTAGCCTCCAGTATGACCTTTCCCGGGTTGAGCTCGCCGCGCTCCTCAGCGCCCTCTATCATTGCCAGGGCGGCCCGGTCCTTAACAGAGCCGCCGGGGTTGAAGGATTCAAGCTTGGCCAGGATCCGGACCCTGGGGTTGGGATTCAAGCGGTTGATGGGGACCATGGGGGTCCGGCCGATCCTGTCCAGTATGTTTCCTCTCTTATCCGACATCGAAACGCGCCTCCGATTTTATACGGTTCGGGCTGTTTCGCCCTGACCGCGAAGCTTTTTTTATATATGAGAGAAGGGGTGGTGGCAATGACTCAATGACCGAGCAGCCGAGAAGCTTACATTGACGCATCTTCTTGCTGGAGTTTGAGAGCGGATGGTGTTAAGGATTGTTCCGCAAAACAGAGGTCTGTCCATGGGTATCTTATAATGGAAAGGGCTGCGGCCACGCGGGTGAGGATGGAGTTCTTGAGCAGGAACGGAGGAGGGAGAATGAAGATCCTGGTCACAGGCGGGGCGGGTTTCATCGGTTCGAATGTAGTGGACGGCTATATAAAGGAAGGGCATGAGGTGGTGGTGGTGGATGATCTTTCCTCGGGCCGGAGGGAGAACGTTCATCCCGGGGCGGTATTCTATCAGGAAGATATTCGCTCCGGGGAAATGGCTCGTATATTCGAACAGGAGCGGCCTGATGTCCTGAACCACCACGCAGCACAGATAAGCGTGCCCCGGTCGGTGGAAGATCCCATCCTGGATGCCGAGATAAACATCAAGGGCTTTCTCAATCTGCTCGACAGGGCTGTCTCATCGGGAGTCGAGAAGGTAATCTTCATCTCCTCCGGCGGAGCGGTCTATGGTGACGCCGCGGAATACCCAACCTCAGAGGCCTGCCCGCCGCAGCCGTTGTCCCCGTATGCAGTCTCTAAGCTCGCCTCAGAGTATTACCTCGCTTATTACCGCCGACAATATGGCATAGGCTGTACCGTGCTCAGGTATGCCAACATTTACGGCCCGAGGCAGATCCCCCACGGCGAGGCCGGCGTGGTGGCGGTTTTTATGGACAACTTACTGAACGGCCGCAGGTCGGTTCTAAACCTCTTCCCCGGAGAAGAGCAGGGCATGACCAGGGACTATACTTACGTAGGCGACGTGGTAGCGGCTAATCTCGCCGCATTGGAAAAAGGCGACGGCGAGGTGGTCAATATCGGTACGGGCAGGGCCACGAGGACCCTGGAGCTGTATCAAACCATTTACGATGCGGCCGGTGACTGCGGGATCCCCCTGGATTCCTCCCTGAATATCCCTGAACCGGGCCCGGCGCGGCCAGGCGATATCCCCAGGAGTTGCCTCTTGGTAGATCGGGCCGAAAGCGTGCTGGGATGGAGGCCCGAGACCGACCTCAGGCAAGGAGTCCTGGAGACCTTCCGCTGGCGTTTGGCCCGATCGGGTTGAAGTCGTCCGGAGCGGATGCCCTTCATCACTTTAGGCCCCGACTGGACCGAAACGCCTCGTTATTGCCGGCTGCCGAAGACCTTCTTCAATATCTCCGTCACCCGAGCGCTAGGGTCGGTTCGGATCTTTTGCTCCTCCCGCTCCAGCATCAGGAAGAGGCCGTCCAGGGCGCGCTCCGACACATATTGATCCAGGTCCAACCCCAAGCGGTCTACTAGCGGGAGTCTGGCGGCCTGTGCCTCCAGCTCCTGGTAGCGTCTGGTAACCCCGGTTTCTCCCATGGCCGTATGGACCAATGGTTTGAAGGCGTTCAAGAGCCGGTCCCAGGTCTTGTCCTTGAAATAGAGTGTGGCCTCATTGTCTCTTCCCTTGAGTATCCTTTGGGCGTCATCAAAGGTCATCCCCTTGACGGCGTCAACAAAAAGGTCCCGAGCCGCCGGGGCGGCCCTTTCAGCCGCCCGGTTCATACTCTCTTCAAACGAGTCCACCTGGGAGCCGTATCCGATTGCCCTGAGCCCGCCCTCTACTTTTTGCAGTGTATCGGGCAAAGGAATTTTGATATCAGGATTATCCAGATACCCACCTGGTACGGAGACTTTGTCAACGGCCTTTTGCGTCCCTATGTGAAGGGCCTCCTTAAGACCTTGGACGATCCTTGCCTGGGAGAGCCCTCCTTTCCCGCCCCCGCTCAAGACATCTTGGGCCCCGCGTAAGAGGTCTTCCCATCCTGCATTTGCCGGAGGGCTACACAGGAGCAAGGCCGCTGCCAAAAGGGCCTTGATGCCGATTGATCTCAACGGTTTGATCATTTATCCCGCCTTTTTCGAGTAAGTGGTTTTTATAGGCCCTACCGGCGATTACTCACCCTCTTTGGAGACCATGTGAATCACACGTTGTGGGAAGGGGATCTCGATGCCGTTTTGATCAAAGGCCTCCTTGACCTTTCGGATGAGATCGAACCGGAGTCCCCAGTAGTCATCCCTCTTCACCCACGGCCGGAGCACCAGATTGACGCTGGAGTCGGCCAATTCGGATACCGCTATTTGAGGGGCCGGCTCGGAAAGAATCCTTTCATCCTTTTTCATCAATCCTTCCAATAGTTCGACCGCTTTGCCGATCGGGGACCCGTAACCGATTCCCACCACCAGATCCACTCTGCGGGTATCATAGCCCGCATAGTTCTTGATTATATCTCCAAAAAGCTTCCCATTGGGCACCAGGATCTTGACATTGTCAGGGGTAGCCAATTCAGTGGTAAAGAGCTGGATCTCCTTGACGGTCCCGGCGGTCCCGGCTCCCTCAATATAGTCCCCCGTCCTAAAAGGACGCAGGACCAGGATGAGCACGCCTGCTGCGAAATTCGCCAAGGAGCCCTGCAGGGCGAAGCCTACGGCGAACCCTGCTGCACCTAGAATAGCCACAAATGAGGCGGTCTGAATGCCGAACTTGGCCAGGGCCGCCAGAACGGCAAAGATTAAGATCAGGAAGTATGTCAGATTTCCTACAAAGGAAATCACCGCGTCATCCGTCTTGGACTTGAGCAGCACCTTTTTAATGATTTTTCGGCCGATGCCGGCGGCGATACGACCGAGTATCAAAATTATAATTGCGCCGATGACCTGCAACCCATAAGTAGTCAGAAATACGCTTATCTGATCAATGTTA
>JBKHIW010000148.1:0-5325 GCA_046538465.1 Desulfobacteraceae bacterium
GCGGTCCCCGAGCCTTTTCATGACCTGGAGAAGCCTAAGAGCCGGTCATTAGGCAGGCGTTTGATCCGGAGGTCCACCGGCACCAGGAGTCCTTGTGACTGGTTGCCGTGGATGGAGCGAACGAGGCTCAGCTAAGCATTTACCCTCTCACGGCGGCCCAGTCAGGCTGCCGCCGGCAGCCGGCTGCGCCGCCGCTGGAGGTGCATCACCAGTGCGAGTAGCAGCCCGGCCGGAATGAACATCAGGTGCTTGGGCGGGATGTCGGCCGGCTCATAGACGTGCAGGATCTCGTAGCCGAAGTCGAGCCCGGCCCTTTCGGCCTGTCTGCCGAAGATGATATTGTCCACGAAGACGCGGCCGTCCTCCTTCCGGGTCTCGATGCCGATTCCCAACATCCGCTCTTCAGGCGTCTCTTCGTCTCCTATGCGCAGCATCAGGCTCTTGGTGAAAGGGCGCCCCATGGAGTCCTCGCCGGCTATTTCGAGACGCAGATGACCGCCGGGTTCGGTCCTCTCGATGATCCGTTCGAGGCGGGTGGGCTCGGCCTCGTGGTACGGCGGGTAGACCATGTCCCACCAGAAACCGGGGCGCAGCAGGGTGAAGGCCACCAGCAGCAGGGCCGCGGTCTCCCATAGCCGGTTCCTGGTCAGGAAGTAGCGCTGGGTGGCGGCCGCAAAAACGAGCATGGCCACAACAGCCCCGGCCACAACGATCAGGAAGTGATACCAGGTTCCGACCCCGATCATCAGCAACTCGTTGTTGAAGATGAAGATGAACGGCAAGATCGCGGTGCGTATGTCATAGGTGAAGCCCTGGATCCCGGTGCGGATGGGGTCGCCGCCCGAGATCCCGGCCGCGGCGAAGGCCGCCAGACCTACCGGAGGCGTGTCGTCGGCCAGGATCCCGAAGAAGAACACGAACAGGTGGGCCGCAACCAACGGAATTAGCAGGCCTGCCCTGGCGCCGAGTTCGACGATCACCGGCGCCATGAGGGTCGAGACCACGATGTAGTTGGCCGTGGTGGGCAGGCCCATGCCCAGCAACAGGCTGATCATGGCCGTAAAGAGCAGGATCAGCAGCAGATTGCCACCGGAGATAAACTCCACGAACTCGGTCATCACCAGGCCGATCCCGGTGAGGGTCACGGTGCCGACCACGATCCCGGCCGCCGCGGTGGCCACCCCGATGCCGATCATGTTGCGGGCTCCGCCCACCATGGCGACAATCAGATCGGCACCGCCCCGCCAGGCTTTGAACTCCTCACCCTGGGACTTGCGGAAATACCCTTTGAGGGGCCGCTGGGTCACGACGATGAACATCAGCAGGACCGTGGCCCAGAAAGCGGAGAGAGACGGGGAGAGCCTTTCGACCACCAGGCACCAGATCAACACCACCAGGGGAAGAAGAAAGTAGTACCCGGTCTTGAGGGTGGGCAAAAGCTCCGGCAGCTGCTCGATCTTGAGGGTGGTCTCCAGCTCGGGGACCGTGCAGGCCAGGCGGATCAAGACCAGGTAGGCCGCCAGAAGGGTTACAGCGACGATGTAGACGGCCGCATCGCCGGCAACCGTCTTGATCCACCCTATCCCGAAGTAGACCACGGCGGTCAGTGTCGCCATCAGTAGAAAACCGGTCAGAAAAATCAAGATCTTGCCGGCCACTGTTCCGGTTCGCGAGTGTTTCAGGCCCTTGAGCCCCATCTTGCAGGCTTCCAGATGTACGATGTAAAAAAGGGCGATGTAGGAGATGGCGGCCGGCAGGAAGGCGTGCTTGATCACCTCGATATAAGAGATGCCCACATACTCGACCATCAGAAACGCCGCGGCCCCCATCACCGGGGGCATGAGCTGTCCATTGGTCGAGCAGGCCACCTCCACGGCGCCGGCCTTCTCGGACGAGAATCCCACCTTCTTCATCAGTGGGATGGTAAAGGTGCCGGTGGTGACCACGTTGGCGATGGAGGAGCCGCTTACGATTCCTGTGAGCCCAGATGCCATCACCGCCGCCTTGGCCGGCCCGCCGCGCATGTAGCCCAGTCCGGCAAAGGCCGCCCGGATGAAGTAGTTGCCCGCTCCGGCCTGCTCCAGCAGGGCCCCGAACAGGACGAACATAAAGACCATCTCGGTGGAGACCCCCACCGCCACCCCGAAAACGCCTTCCGTGGACAGCCAGTAGTGGCTCATCCCTTTGGCGATGCTGGCCCCCTTGTGGGCGATGACGTCCGGCATATAGGGGCCGAAGAAGGAGTAGGTCATGAAGAGGGCCGCCACCACCATCAACGGCGGTCCCAAGGCGCGGCGGGTGGCTTCCAGCAGCATGATCAGGCCGACGACCCCAACAACCAGATCGACCTGGGTCGGGTTGCCCGGACGCGCGGAGAGGCCTTCATAAGAGATGAAGAGGTAAGCGGCGCAAAAGGCCGCCACCAGTGCCGCCGCCCAGTCCTGGAGCGGGATGCGGTCCCGCGGAGATCTTCTCTTCAGGGTGGGGAAGGCCGTATAGGCCAGAAAAATGGCAAAGGCCAAGTGGATCGACCTGGCCTCGGTAGAGTTGAAGATCCCGACGTTGAAGATGAACGGCAGGGGCGATGCGTACCAGAGCTGGAACAAGGTCCACGCCAGAGGCACGAAAAACAAAACAAGCTTAGGGAATTTTTCGGTGGGGTTGCGCCCTCCGGATTCGGTTTCAGCGACCAGTTCCTGGGGCTTTTCCAGTGAGGTCGATCTGGCGGTCGGTTCGGTCATATACTCTCGTTCCTCATGTAACAGCGGGGCGAAGACCTGTACCGCGAAAGGCTACCCAAGGGTCGCCGCTGATCCCGGGGCGGTGTTGAAAAACCGGATGAGGCACTGCGAAAGCACAAGGGAAAGGCGCGGGCCCTAGACTCGGCCCGCGCCCCCCACTACCGGATAATCTACAGCAATCCGGCCTCCTTGTAGTACTTCTTGGCGCCGTCGTGCAGCGGCGCGGAGAGGCCGTCCTTTACCATTTCCTCTTTCTTGAGGACGCCGAAGGCGGGATGCAGCTTCTTGAACTCGTCAAAGTTCTCAAAGATGGCTTTGACCACATGATAGATTATATCCTCGGGTACCTTGGCCGAAGAGACAAAGGTGGCGCCCACGCCGAACGTCTTGGTGTCGGTATCGGTCCCCCGGTACATGCCGCCGGGAACGGTGGCATAGCGGTAGTAGGGGTGTTCCTTGACCAGCTTGTCGACTTCCGGCCCGGTAACGTCCACCAGCACCACATCACAGGAGGTGGCGGCTTCCTGGATGTTGCCGGTCGGATGACCGATGGTGTAGACGAAGGCGTCGATCTTGTTGTCGCAGAGGGCCTTGGAGTGCTCGTCGGGCTTGAGCTCCGAGGCGAGCTTGAAGGTGTCCTTGGTCCAGCCGAGGATTTCCATCAGCTCTTCCATGGTTCCGCGCTGGCCGGAGCCGGGGTTGCCGATGTTGACCCGCTTGCCCTTGAGGTCCTTGAAGGTCTTGATGCCGGCATCGGCGCGCGCCACCACGGTGAAGGGCTCCGGATGGACTGAGAACACGGCCCGCAAGTCCTTGTCCGGCCCCTGATCCTCGAACTTGGAGGTCCCGTGGTATGAATGGTACTGCCAGTCGGACTGGACGACGCCCATGTCGAGCTCGCCGCTGCGGAGGGCGTTGCAGTTGTAAATCGACCCCCCGGTGCTCTCCACCGAGCAGCGGATCCCGTGGTCCTCGCGCCCCTTGTTCACCAGACGGCAGATGGCGCCGCCGGTTGGGTAATAGACGCCGGTGACCCCGCCGGTGCCGATGGTGACGAACTTCTGCTGTGCCTGCACCGGGGTGGATTCGGCACCCATCATGAACGTGACCGCGAAGGCCAGAAACATCGCCAAGACGCATACCTTTTTCATCTGCTCCTCCTTTGTGACTGATTGGGTTTTAACGTCGCCTTCCCTGTCTGGGAAAGCGCCGCCGTTTCACGTTTACGGAGACGGTAAGCGCCACAGGGGCTGGGAGCGCCCAAATCGGGTTGCTCGTAGAGGCTGTAATGATAGCAAATCGGATTCCAAAGCGCAGCCGTCCCGTCCACCACCCGATGCCGGGCGGGTCCTCGGCTCCGAGGCCGGGCCCGTCATCGTTCTTTCTCCCTTCCGTCCCGGTTTCGGCCTGCCTACGACCCCAACACCACTCCCCGATCAATGGTGCTCAAGCAGGATCCGCGATCGGCGATGCTCAGGCCGTCCTAGTAAAGATTGGACCGAATAAGAGATTATAGGAACTGGTAGGATAAAGCAACTCTTTTTTTTGTAAATTCCTTTAGGGGATTTGATCATCTTGCTCCGGTTTTAGATAGGCCCTGTGAGTTTTCCAATCCTCGCTGATCGTCATCTTCAACCCTTGAAGTCTTGACGCGATAAGGAAAAAGGAGGAGCCTTGATTATATGATGGAGTTCCTTTTCATGGGCGTCGTCTTGGGATTTTATGCGGGGATTGCCCCCGGGCCGCTCCTGACCTTCACTATATCGGAGACACTTCAGTACGATGTGAGATCCGGGATGAGGGTCGCGTTGGCCCCGATCGCGACGGACGCCCCTATAATAGCCATTGCGGTCTTTGTCTTGTCCCGGGTTCCCGCTTTTCACACGGTGCTGGGTGTGATGTCCTTAATGGGCGGTATATTCGTTTTCTATCTGGGCTGGGAGAGTATGCGTACCAGGGGCGTAGATCTGGAAATAGAAAAGTCTAAGAGCCGTTCATTCATCAAAGGTGTGGTGGTAAACGCCTTGAATCCCCATCCGTATCTCTTTTGGTTCAGTGTCGGCGCTCCGATCATTCTCAAGGCCGTGGACCGCCATAGGCTGGCCCCTTTGGCCTTTGTGGGCAGCTTCTACCTCTTGCTCTTGGGGTCAAAGATGAGTCTCGTCGTCCTGGTGGGTCGCTTCAAGTCGTTTCTCTCCGGGAAGATCTACCTTTACACCATGCGTTTCCTGGGAATCGTACTTTGGGCCCTGGCGCTGGTCCTGTTCCGCGACGGCCTGAGGCTACTTGAGGCCTTGTGACCGACGGAAACCCCCTATTCATGCTTTTCAGCCCGGGACTACCCTTTACCCTTGCTGACAATAAAACTCAAATTTCGAACCTCTGTCTTTGACGAGTTCTGTTGACAGCCTGTACTCGAGCAGTGATATTGAAGCGCTTGTCCGTTGAGTTGACGGTCTCGCAAAAAACCTGCTCCACCGCCGCTGGGAACGTTGCAACCCCTTGAAACTATTAGGGCAGATAACCAGCTCAGGGGCTTTTTGCAACTCCGTCTTGAGTTGGGTGCCTGGGGTCGCGTCCTTAT
>JBKHIW010000149.1:0-5313 GCA_046538465.1 Desulfobacteraceae bacterium
CCATCCCCAGAACCACGCACTGACCGCCGAAAGCCCTGGCTCCCGCTGAGACGATTGATGGGTCCTCCAGGGCGGCGGTATTGACGCTCACCTTCTCGGCCCCGGCAAGGAGCACCCTACGCATGTCATCCACACTCCTGATCCCCCCGCCCACGGAAAACGGGATGAAGATCTCCCTTGCCACCCGTTCCACCACATCGATCATGATGTCGCGCCGGTCGCTGGATGCGGTTATGTCATAGAAGACGATCTCGTCTGCACCCTCTTCGTAGTAAAACCCGGCCATTTCCACCGGGTCGCCTATATCCACATTCTCCTTGAAGCGAATCCCCTTGGTGGTCTTTCCGTCCCGGACATCCAGGCAGGGTATTATCCTCTTGCTAAGCATATCGGCCGTCCCACCGGCAGAAGCGCTCCAGGATGCGGAGCCCGGGTCCGCCGCTCTTTTCAGGATGAAACTGCACAGCCAGCAGGTTGTCCCGGCCGATAACCGACGGGAAGCGTATCCCATACTCGGTCACCCCTATGACCCGATCCCTGTGGCAGGGTGCTGGGTAATAGGAATGCACGAAGTAAAATTCGTCCGTAGTCCGAATGCCCTCCAAGACCGGGTGGCCTGTGGTCAATTCGAGGCCGTTCCACCCCATGTGAGGGATCTTGAGCCTCCGGCCTCCCTCCCCTTGCAAGGGCGACGGAAAGCGCCTAACCTCGCCGGGCAGTAGGCCCAGGCAGATGCATTCATCCTCCTCGCTTCTCTCCAGTATTATCTGCGCGCCCAGGCATATTCCCAAAAAGGGTACACCCCTGCAAAAGGCCTCTCGAAGGACACGGTCCACGCCCGAACGTCGGAGATCCTCCATGGCCGCCCCGGCTGCGCCCACACCCGGAAAGACGATCCTGTCGGCCGCCAGCAGCTCGCCTGGATCTCCTGTTATCCTGCAGTGGAATCCAAGCCTCTCCAACGCCCGTTCAACGCTCTTCAGGTTCCCCGCCCTATAGTCCACCACGGCTATCATAGGTGCCCGTCCACCATTGTACCGCCGATCACGATGACGCGCTCCTCCCAAAAAAGGGCCCGCCGCATGGAACGGCAGGCTCGCTGGTCGATCAAACCGTCTCCTCCGTGGCCGAGTTCCGCCGGGAGTGAAGACTCTCCGAAAACTTATACTACTTTGGAAGGCTTTGCAATAGGTTTTCTTTTTAACAATTTAAGCATACATTCATTGTCTTTAAAATGTTAATATTAGTCTAATTTATAGTCTATTAAGAGTCTTTCTCTAAATATTCCAGAATCCATTGTCCCGCCCTCCTGCCATCCGCTATGGCCCGCGCCACCAGAGATTGGCCCAAGTGCATGTCCCCGGCCGCGAAAACGCCGGGCACCTCGGTCATGTTCCTATGGTCGCAGCGAACATTGCCCCGGCCGTCCACCTCCAGGCCCAAAGACTTAACCAAGGGGCTCCTCTCCGACCCGGTGAACCCCATAGCGAGGAGAATCAAGTCCGCCTCCACCCGGAAATCGGTCCCTGTGATCTCCCGCGGGGAAGGAGCGCCACCAGCCCCGCCCCGAGTCCATTCGACCTCCACGCCGCGCAGGCCGCACACCTTGCCGCCGTCTCCCTCGAAAGCCTTGGTCATAACAGCCCACCTGACCTCTCCGCCCTCCTCGTGGACGTGTGTTTTTCTCATTTTGTAAGCCCGCAAGGGCCAGGGTGTGGAGGGATGCCTGGCCTCAGGCGGCCGGGGAAGGATCTCCAGCTGGATAACGCTTTCCGCCCCCTGCCTGAGAGCGGTGCCCACGCAGTCGGACCCGGTGTCTCCTCCGCCGATCACCACCACCTTCTTCCCGGATGCGTTTATCTCCGGTTCCTGCTCCGCCGCCTCCCTCGCGGTGCGCTTGTTCTGCCGGACCAGGAAGTCCATGGCGAAATGGATGCCCTGAAGGCCTCTCCCCGGAATCGGAAGGTCCCTTGGCTCCCTGGCCCCGCATGCCAGGCAGAGGGCGTGATAGCGCCTCTCCAAATAACGGGGCGATATATCTTCTCCCACACCGACCTCCATCTCGAATTCCACCCCTTCCTCTCTCATCAACTCTATCCGCCTTTGCACCACCCACTTTTCCAGCTTGAAGTCGGGTATACCGTAGCGAAGGATCCCGCCAGCCCGCGCTGCACGCTCATAGACAGTAACCCGCAGTCCTTCCCGGTTGAGAAAATCCGCCGCGGCAAGGCCCGCCGGTCCCGACCCGATAACCGCCACCCGCTCGGGCCTGCGGGGCTCAAGGGGACACGCAGCCATTCGGCCGCGTTCGAACCCGAGCTCAGCCGCCGCCTGCTCTATATGCCGGATGGTGACCGGAGCTCCGTTAAGTCCGGCCACGCAGGCATCTTCGCATGGAGCCGGACAAACCCTGCCGGTGAACTCGGGAAAGGGGTTTGTGGATAGAAGAATCTCCAAGGCCTGGTCCCAGCGGCCCCTGTAGACGGCACCATTTATCTCCGGAACCACATTGCCCAGGGGGCAGCCGTAGGCATGGCAAAAAGGCGTACCGCAGTCCATGCACCGGGCTGCCTGGCCGTGGATCTCCTCTCGGCCCAGCTGCCGCTCTACCGAGCGCCAGTCCCGGAGCCTTTCTTCAACCGGGCGATAGCCCGGCTCCTTCCTGGGGATCTCCAGGAATCCCCGATGCCTGTCTTCCATGGTGAACCGTCCAAGTCTTACTGGGCTAAGACCTTTGCCCAGCTATTTGTGCTCCACCTCGGTCCGCTCGGTAGCCTCGTCTTCCTTGCTCATCATCCCCAACACCCTGCGGTACTCCATAGGGAAGACCTTGACGAAAAACGGCAGGCACGCGTCCCAGTCCTCCAAAATACTCCTCGCACGCGGGCTCTTGGTGAACTTCAGGTGACGCCGAATCATCCCCATCAGCTCCTCCACATCCTCGGGGTCGGCGACCAGCTCCAGGTCCACCATCTCCAGGTTGCACCTGGCGTCGAAACGGCGCTCCGGGTCGAAGACATAGGCTATGCCTCCGCTCATGCCCGCTGCGAAGTTGATCCCTGTCTCCCCAAGGATCACCACCCGGCCACCGGTCATGTACTCGCAGCCGTGGTCGCCGATGCCCTCCACCACTGCGCAGGCGCCGCTGTTACGCACGGCGAAGCGCTCCCCGGCCATGCCGTTGATATAGAGGTCACCCCCGGTTGCCCCGTATAGGCATACGTTTCCGGCGGCCATATTGCACCCAGGATCGAAGTCCGTCCCGGTATAAGGGGTGATTACGATCTTCGCTCCTGAAAGCCCCTTTCCCACGTAGTCGTTGGCCTCTCCTTCCAGGAAAAGACTGAGCCCGTGAGCCCCGAAGGCCCCGAAGCTCTGCCCGGCCGCGCCCCGGAATCGGCAGACAATGGTGTCCTCGGGGAGCCCCGTGTATCCGTACCGCTTGGCTATCTCGCCAGAAAGCATGGCCCCTGTGGCACGATCCGCATTCCGGATGGTCCGCTCTATCTTGACCGGGGCGCCACGCTCCAGGGCCTCCTTTGACAGGGTGATGAGCTCCCGGTCCATCACCCGGTCTACGGCGTGATCCTGAGCCCTTACACAGCGCCTTGCCCTACTCGAACCGAACCCTCTGGCTTCGCCGCTGGGTTCATACCCCTGTCTTGGAAAATCCAGGAGAGCGCTGAGATCCAGGCCTCTCTGCTTCCAAGAATCGACCGCCCTGTCGGTCTCCAGGAGATCGCTCCTGCCGATGAGATCATCCATGCGGGTGAACCCGAGCAATGCCATGTATTCCCTGACCTCCTCGGCCACCATGGTGAAGTAGCGCTCCACGTACTCCGGCCTGCCGGTGAACCGCCTCCTGAGCTCGGGATCCTGGGTGGCTATCCCCACCGGGCAGGTGTTCAGGTTGCACTTTCGCATCATCACACAGCCGAGCGCCACCAGCACCGCGGTGGCGAATCCATACTCCTCAGCACCGAGGAGGGCGGCCACGACCACATCTCTCCCCGTCCTCATCTGCCCGTCGGTCTGAACCCTGATCCGGTCCCGTAGCCCGTTTAACTCCAGGGTCTGTTGGGTCTCGGAAAGCCCCAGCTCCCAGGGCGCTCCGGCGTGCAGTATGGAAGAAAGAGGGGAAGCCCCCGTGCCGCCGTCGCACCCGCTGATAAGCACCATATCCGCGCGGGCCTTGGCCACTCCTGCGGCAATGGTGCCCACCCCCACTTCGGAGACCAGCTTGACCGAGATGCGCGCGTCTGGATTTACATTCTTTAGGTCAAAAATCAGCTGAGAGAGGTCTTCTATGGAGTATATATCGTGGTGGGGGGGCGGGGAGATCAAGGTCACCCCGGGCGTGGAATAACGGACCCTGGCGATCTCCCGGTTGACCTTGTGCCCGGGCAGCTGCCCTCCTTCGCCCGGTTTTGCACCCTGGGCGATCTTGATCTGCAGCTCCCGCGCGTTTACCAGGTATTCCACGGTGACTCCGAACCTGCCGCTGGCCACCTGCTTGACCGCGCTCGAGCTGCTGTCCCCGTTGGGAAGAGGCCTGTACCTGGCCGGGTCCTCCCCGCCCTCGCCGCAGTTGCTCATTGCCCCCAGCCGGTTCATCGCAATCGCGATTGTCTCGTGGGCCTCCCTGCTGATGGAGCCGAAGGACATGGCGCTCGAAGCAAAACGCTTGACGATCTCAGAGGCCGGCTCCACCCGGTCCAGGGGTACGGGATCGGCTTCCTTTAGTTTGAAAAGCCCCCTGAGGGTGAACAATCGCTCGAACTGCTCGTTGATCAGCCGGGCGAACTCCTTGTAAGAGACCGAGTCGTCGTTCCGCACCGCCTCCTGGAGCTTGACAATAGCCTCCGGGGTCCACATATGACGCTCCCCGTCTCTCCTCAACCTGTAGATCCCGCCGGAAGGCAGGATCCGAGGGGCACCCGGCGGACGTTCATAGGCCCTTCGACGGCGGGCCTCCGCCTCCGCCGCTATCTCGTCCAGGCCTATGCCTCCTATCCTCGACTTGGTTCCGGGGAAATAGCGATCCACCACTGAACGGCTCAATCCCACTGCCTCGAATACTTGCGCCCCCCTGTAGCTCCTCAAGGTGGAGATCCCCATCTTGGACATTATCTTCAAAAGGCCCTTCAACAGGGCCCCTATATAGTTCTCCAAGGCCACGCCGACGCTCAGACCCCTGCCCAGCTCCCGCCTGAGGTCCATTGCAGCCACGGTATCGAAGGCCAGATAAGGGTTCACGGCAGTGGCGCCGTATCCCAGGAGTAATGCCATTTGCATCACTTCCCTGGCCTCACC
>JBKHIW010000150.1:0-5299 GCA_046538465.1 Desulfobacteraceae bacterium
GTCGGGGGAAGCGGTCATGTGGGATTATACTGACAAGGTAAAGGAGCTGTTTTTGAACCCCAAGAACGCCGGGGTGGTAGAAGACGCAAATGCAGTGGGCGAAGTGGGATCCATGGCTTGCGGGGATGCCCTGAAACTGACCCTGAAGGTGGATGAGGACGGAAATATACAGGATGCTCGATTTCAGACGTTTGGCTGTGCCAGTGCGATCGCCTCTGCCTCGGCCCTTACCGAGATGATCAAGGGGATGAGCGTGGAGGAGGCCTCAAGGATCACCAACCATGACATAGCCGAATTTCTGGGCGGGCTTCCCAAGGAGAAGATGCACTGCTCGGTGTTGGGCAGGCAGGCACTGGAGGCGGCCCTTGCGGATTATCGAGGGGAGCCTGTTAGGAAGGAAGACGGGGGGGAGATCGTCTGTGAGTGCTTCGGAGTGACGGACAAGCAGATCGAGGAAGCGGTGAGAGAAAACAAGCTCACCACGGTGGAAGAGGTCACCAATTATACCAAGGCCGGGGGCGGCTGCGAGAGCTGCCACGAAAGGATTCGGGAGATAATCGACCGGCTGCGATCCAGCGAGGCTGAGGCTGCCAAGCCGCGAAGGATGACCAATATTCAGAAGATCAAGATGATAGAAGAGACCCTGGAAAAAGAGGTTCGACCGGCCTTGAGGCAGGACGGCGGGGATGTCGAGCTGGTGGATGTGGAAGGCGACAGGGTGATGGTGGCCACCAGGGGTGCATGCGCGGTCTGCAAGGCCTCGGAGCAGACCTTGAAGCACTTTGTTGAGCAAAAGCTGAGGGAGCTGGTTTGGCCGGAGTTGGTGGTGGAGGAGGTCAAGCAATGAGGACCGTATATTTGGACAATAACGCCACCACCAGGGTGGCCCCCGAAGTCGTTGAGGAAATGACTCCTTATTTCAGCGAGCTCTACGGCAATCCCTCGAGCTCTCACCGCTTCGGGGGACAAGTGGCCGGAAAGCTCAAGCAGGCCCGCGAGCAGGTCGCTTCGCTTTTGGGGGTCCTGCCCGAGGAGATTGTATTTACCAGCTGCGGGACGGAAAGCGACAATACGGCGATACGCTCCGCCTTGGCCACCAGACCGGACAAGCGCCATGTGGTGACCAGCCGCGTGGAGCATCCGGCCGTGCGGGCTCTTTGCTCGCATCTGAGGGAAGAGGGCTACGAGATTACCGAAATCCCGGTGGACGGAGAAGGCCGGCTGGACATGGACCGGTACAAAGAGAGCCTCACGCGGGATACGGCCGTGGTGAGCCTGATGTGGGCCAATAATGAGACCGGGGTCATATTTCCTGTGGAACAGGCGGCAGATATGGCCAAGGGAAAGGGAATTCCTTTTCATACAGATGCAGTCCAGATCGTGGGAAAGATGCCCCTGAGGGTGGGGGAGACGGCTATTGACATGCTTTCCCTATCAGGGCACAAGCTCCATGCGCCAAAGGGCGTAGGGGTCTTGTACGTACGAAAAGGGACCAAGTTTTCTCCATTCATGATAGGCGGGCACCAGGAGGGGAGCCGTCGTGGAGGCACCGAGAACACCCCGGGGATCATCGGGCTGGGGAAGGCCTGTTTGCTGGCCATGGAGCGGTTGGGACAAGAGATGGTGGAGGTCAAGCGCTTGAGGGACAGGCTGGAGAAGGGCTTGATCGAGCGGATACCGAGGTGCCGGGTCAACGGGGGAGGAGCTGAGAGGCTTCCCAATACGAGCAATATAAGCTTCGAATTCGTAGAGGGGGAGGCCATACTGCTGATGATGGACGAGCTTGGTATATGCGCATCGTCCGGCTCGGCTTGCACCTCAGGATCGCTTCAGCCGTCTCATGTGCTGAGGGCCATGGGGGTGCCTTTTACAATGGCCCACGGGTCCATCAGGTTCAGCTTGAGCGTTTACAATACCGAGGAAGAGATCGGTCTTGTCATAGACAGGCTGCCCGGCATCATGCAGAGGCTGAGGGATCTATCCCCTTACTGGGATCAGGGCAAGGCGGCGTCCTGAGACGCCCGAAGGCCGGCTTAAAGGCCTGCCGCCTCCTCCAGGAATCGGTTGAAAAATTCCTCCATGAATGCATGTCGTTCCAGGGCCAGTCTGCGCCCCTCGCGAGTCAGCATCCGGTCCTTGATCTTCCTCAGCTTTAGCCGATACTCCCGGTAGGCGGTGTCTTGTCGGGTATATGGTTGAGAGCTGTCCGGATCCGCCTCCGGGTCGTGGAGGGCGGCGCCTAACTCTCCGGCGAACAGGAATGCGCGGCCTACACCGACTGCACCTATGGAGTCAAGCTTGTCCGCATCAAAGAGCACCTTTGCCTCCAATGTCTGAGGGGCGTAGTCGCCTCGGAAGCGGTGGGAGCGGATGCAGTGGACAATGTTGTCCAACATGCTTCGGTCCCCGAGGAGGGGCTCCAAGAGGGATCGGGCGGTCTCGGCGCCGCGGATCGCGTGGCACAAGGAGCCCATGGCCTGGTCCTGCTGGGAGCGCCCTATGTCGTGGAGGTAGGCCGCCAACTCCAGCACATCTAAATCCGCGCCTTCCACTCGTCCTATCCTGATACAGAGGGCGTGGACCCGCCTGGTGTGCTCCCAGTCATGGCTTCCCATGGCTCCCTCAAAGCACTTTCGAGAGTAATCCCTGACTTCCCGGATGATTGTTTCCATGAGCCCTGCATCGTGGAGGGGTTTCATGCGCCCGCTCCTCACCCCTGGACCAATAGGGTTTCCTAAAACGGAAGGATAATATTAGTGGACCGGACTGAGATGTAAAGAAGAGCTTTTACCATGGACGGATTTGAATTACCCTTGATCCATTGTCGCTGATGCCACCATGTATGCCTCAAAGGCATGGAGGCCGGAGAAAGGACCAGAGAGGAAAGGATCGGGTATGTTTGATTTTCTTCTGAGCCCGGAGCAGAGGGACCTCCGTGACGAGGTGAGGGACCTTGTGCGGTGGGTTCCTAAAGAGATGATTCTGGACATGGATGAGGACAGGATCCGGTTTCCAAAGGACTTCCTCAGAGAGGCCGGGAAAAGAAACCTGATGGGGTGCCGCTATCCGGAGAAGTGGGGCGGGAGGAGTATGGACTGGGTCACCACCTGCATGGTGATGGAAGAGGTGGGGACTCTAGGATATATATTTGCCTGCGTATTCGGGGTGGGGGCCGAGCTGGTGTGCGACGCGATTGTGCGGCACGGGACTGATATGCAGCGGGAGAAGTACGTAAGGCCTCTTCTCCAGGGGAAGATCTTTGCAGCCGAGTGCCTGACCGAGCCCCGCGGGGGCTCGGATTTTTTCGGGACCACCACAAAGGCCGAGGATCTTGGGGACCGCTTCCTGCTTACCGGGCAGAAGAGGTTTATAGTTGGGGCCGAGGGTGCGGACTTCTTTCTGGTCTATGCCCGGACCGACCCGGAAGCACCGCCGCATCAGGCCCTTACTTGCTTCATTGTGGACAGAGGCCCGGGAGTGAGTACAGAGTACCTTTACGGGTTGATGGGATGTCGGGGCGGCGGCGCTGGGCGCGTGGTGTTCAGGGAGGTGGAAGTGCCCAGGGAGAACGTGGTGGGGGAGGTAAACGGCGCATATCGGGTGTTCAATACCATGATGATACCCGAGAGACTGGGCACGGCGGCCATGACCGTAGGGGCGGCGCGCCCGGCGTTGGATGTGGCCACGGGCTACACCACAAGGAGAAAGGCGTTCGGCAGGCCTATACGAGAGTTTCAAGGGGTGAGCTTCCAGGTGGCCGAGGCGGCTACATTGATGGACGCCTCCAGGGCCATGGTCTATGCCACGGCAAGGGCCGTGGATGCGGGTGTGGAGGGCCGGAGAGTCAGGAGGCTGGTCTCCGAAACCAAAAAGTTTGTAGCTGAGTCGTGCCAGAAGGTTGCACATCACGCCATGCAGGTGATGGGGGGGATAGGGTATACCAATGTCTTTCCTGTAGAGCGTATAGTCAGAGACCTCAGGCTGGCCTCCATCTGGACGGGCACCAATGAGATCATGGCGGCCATTACTGCAGGCGAGTGGTATAGGGAGCACGGCAAGGGTGCCGAAGAGCGGCCGAGGGACTTCGAAGGGGACGCGCGGGAGGCCGGGGCTTTTGAAGAGAAGGCCTACGGGTCGGGCGACGGTCCCGGGCTTTGAACATCGAGAATTCTTACATGTCGATCACCGATAAGTATGCGGGGTTAAAGGATGTGATGGGGCCGTCTTGTGAAATCATCACTGTGGGGAGCGAACTCCTGCTCGGCGCGGTCAATGACACCAATTCAGGCTACCTGGCCGGTAAGCTGGGCGAGATAGGGGTCAGGGTGCGGTTCAGGACGGCTGTGGGAGACCGGAGAGTTGACATGGCCGAGGCCCTGGCCTTGGCCGTGCAGCGCTGCGATATGGTGCTGGTGACAGGAGGGCTGGGGCCTACAGAGGACGATCTAACCAGGGAGGTGGCCGCCGCAGCGGCCGGGGTGGAGCTGGTATTCCACCCAGAGCTGATGGCTGAGATCGAGGGGCTTTTCGACCGGATCGGGTATAAGATGACGGAAAACAACAAAAAGCAGGCCTTTGTGCCTGAAGGAGCACTTCCTGTCTCCAATCCGGTAGGGACCGCGCCCGGATTCATTATGGAGGTCAAAGAAAGACCGGTGATATGCCTTCCCGGGGTCCCCAGGGAGCTTGCCTATCTTATGGAGAACCGGATCCTCCATTGGCTAAAGGAGCGTTTCTCTTTGGGGGAGGGCAGGATAACCAGGCGGGTGCTTCACGTGGCTGGAATGGGGGAGAGCAAGGTGGACAGCCTTTTGGCGGATTTGATGGGCGAGGGCGGGAATCCGGAGGTGAGCCTCCTCGCCTCTGAAGGTGAGATTCGAGTGGAGATAACCTCTTACGGGGAAAGGGCGGTTGAGGGCGATCCAACCACTGAGGCCCTGGAGCGAGAAATCAAGGGCAGGCTGGGGAGGAAGATCTTCGGCACCGGAGGGGACACCCTGGAGGGCGTGGTGGAGCGCCTATTGAGGGAAAAGGAGGCCGGATTGGTCATCCTGGAGACCTTTAGTGCAGGGCTCGCAGCAAGAAGGCTTTATGCCTTGCCCTCCAAGACTCTCCTTGAGAGCCATGTGATCCCTGGGAGGGAGGCCTTGGTGAGCCGGTTGGGAGGTCCTCTCCCTAAAGGGGGCGTTGAAGCCGCCGAGTCTCTTGCCGCCGGGATGCTGGCCTCGAGCGCTGCTGATACGGTCTTGGTGATCTTCGGACTGCCTGGGGAAACCGAGATAGAGGCCACCGCCCTCGC
>JBKHIW010000151.1:0-5298 GCA_046538465.1 Desulfobacteraceae bacterium
CGAGAGCCCCGCTGTATCCAGTGCCTTTATGGAGGCCTCATAGGCCAGGTCCGAGGTGGCTACCTCCGGGTCGGCGATTCTGCGCTCCTTCACGCCGGTGCGCTGCACTATCCACTCATCCGTGGTATCCAGGCCCATCTCCTGAAGATCGAAATTGGTCAACCTCCTGGGCGGGACATGAGAACCGGTCCCCAAAATCCTTATTGATGTCATGACGTCTCAGCTTTCTTCCGCTTTTATACCAAGGGCCTTTTCCTTCTCAGACACCAGCAGTCTGGTCCTTATGACCGTATCCGGAATAAGGCTCATCGAATCTATGCCGCATTCTACCAGGAACTCGGCGAAATCCGGAAAGTCGCTCGGGGCCTGGCCGCAGATGCCGATCTTCCTTCCCTCTTTTTTCGCTACATCGATCACTTGCTTGACCAGCCTCTTGACCGTGGTGGATCTCTCATCGTAGATGTGGGAAACCAGCGAGGAGTCCCGGTCAAGACCCAAGGCGAGTTGTGTCAAATCGTTGGAGCCGATGGAGAAACCGTCGAATATCTGCGCGAACTCGTCCGCGCAGATCACGTTGCTGGGGATTTCGCACATCACGTATATTTCCAGCCCCTCCTCACCCTGCACAAGGCCGCACTCGGCCATCACCTCCAGGACGCGCCTGCCTTCATCAGGGGTCCTGCAAAAAGGGACCATGACCTTTATATTGGTCAACCCCACCTCGCTTCTCGCCTTTTTCAGAGCCAGGCACTCCAGCTCAAAGGCCCGCTTGAAGCGCTCGTCATAATAACGGGACGCACCGCGCCAACCGATCATGGGGTTGCTCTCCTTGGGCTCATAGAGATACCCCCCGAGCAGATTCTCATACTCGTTGCTCTTGAAATCAGACAGCCTGACTATTACATCGTTGGGGTAAAAGCCCGCTGCTATCCGCCCTATTCCCTCGGCCAGCTTGTCAATGAAAAAATTGGTCTTGTTATCGTAAACAGAGGTGATCTCATCGATCTTGTATACCACCCCTGCGATTCTCTGATCCTTTTTGGCCTGCTTCTTTAGCTCGTCGTAGTCCAGCAGGGCCAGTGGATGAATCCCTATGTGAGAGTTGATTATAAACTCCTCCCGCGCCAGGCCCACGCCGTCATTTGGTATCATGCCCTGCGTAAAGGCCTTTTCCGGGATTCCCACGTTCATCATGATCTTTGTGCGGGTAGCCGGTACATCTTCGAGATCCAGGACCTCCACCTCATAGTCCAGCAGGCCGTCATAAACATACCCGGTTTCTCCTTCACAGCATGACACTGTGACCTCCTGCCCGATCTTGATCACCTCATCCGCGTCACCGGTCCCGATAACGCAGGGGATGCCCAGCTCCCGGGAGACTATGGCCGCATGGCAAGTCCGCCCGCCTTTGTTGGTTACTATGGCGGCGGCTATCTTCATGATAGGCTCCCAGTCAGGGTCGGTCATATTGGTGACCAGAACCTGGCCCCGCTCGAACCGGTGGATCTCGGCGGCGGTCTCTATTACATTTGCAACCCCCTGGCCGACCTTGGTCCCTACTGCTGTACCGGTGGTCAGGATCTCACCGCTTTCCTTCAGCCGGTAGTTCTCATAGCGGCTGTTGATCTCCCCGCTGCGGTAGTGGATGGTCTCGGGGCGGGCCTGGACTACAAACAGCCTCCCTGTCCCCACTGTGACTCCGTCTCCGTCCTTGGCCCATTCTATGTCCATGGGCTTGAAAAAGCCCGCTTCCTCGCTGTAGTGGTCCTCGATGATGCAGGCCCATTCGGCCAACTGAAGGATCTCGTCATCCTCCAATACGTACCGGTGCCTCTCTGTAAGCGTGGTGGCTACGTTCTTGACGGTTGCATCGTCCTCCATGGAGTAAACCATCTTGATGTCGCGATCCCCGGCCTTGCGGCTTATAATGGCCCGTTTCCCCTGGCGCAGGGTGGGCTTGAACACATAAAATTCATCAGGATTTACAATGCCTTGAACAACATTTTCACCCAACCCGTAGGCAGCGGTGATGAAAACCGCATCCTTGAAACCGGTCTCGGTGTCAATGGAGAACATCACACCGGAGTAGGCGGAGTCACTGCGGACCATCTTCTGGACGGCTATAGACAAGCTGACGTCGAACTGGTCAAACCCCTTGTCGTGACGATAAGATATGGCCCTGTTGGTAAAAAGGCTGGCGAAGCACTTCCGGCATGCGTCCAGCACCCTGAGCTTGCCCCGTATATTCAGGTAGGTGTCCTGCTGACCCGCAAAAGAGGCATCGGGCAGATCCTCGGCAGTGGCGGAAGATCGAATGGCCACGTCCAAATCGTCGAGCCCCTCCCTGCCGAACTCCTTTGCCAGCTGGTCATAGGCCTTGTTTATTGCCTGGGTCAAGTCCGGCGGGAATTCCGCATGCCTTATCACGTCACGGACCTCGCGCCCCTTTCTCATTAAATTCCCCATGTCCGCTGTATCGAGGTCCTTCAATATCTTTTTTATTTCTTCTTCTATTCCCGCATATTTTAGAAAATACCTATATGCATAGGCAGTGATTGCAAAGCCGTTGGGCACATTTATACCGCGGTTTTCAAGCTTGCGGAACATCTCACCCAGGCTCGCGTTCTTACCGCCTACCATCGGCACATCTTCAATGCCGATTTCGCGAAACCACAAAATAAAGTTCTTGCTCTTGTCAGGTCCCATGCAACTACTCCTCTTTCCCGGCCTTTCACCGCCGGCCGAAAGGGATTCAAAAACGCAAAAAATGCCGTGATTTCGGCATGCTGGCAAGTAGATGGAATTTACCACCATTAACACAAAGTTGTCAATTCACAAAATCCCGCCTTGTGAGTGAAGAGACGCCTCCGCGCACTATTATATGAGGCCGGCTCGGGCCGCTGATCCACCCGCGGCTTCAAGGGGAATCTTCCAGGGCCCTTGATATGGCAAGCCCTATCAGGGTCTTCCCATCCAGGATATCCCCTGACCTGATCATGGCCCACAAGTCTTGAAGAGAGATGACCTCCACCGAGGAGATCTCTCTTTCGTCGGTCTTGCCGGAACGTCTTACCACGTTGCGGGCCGAATAGATGTGGATGCGCTCATTGGAATACCCTATGGCCGGGGCATAGGTGTAGAGAAGGACAAGTTCGGGTGCGGAAAAGCCGGTCTCTTCGAGCAGCTCGCGTTCGGCACACGTCTTGGGATCCTCGCCCGGATCCACCTTGCCGGCCGGGATCTCCAGTGTTTCCATACCCAAGGCATAGCGGTACTGCCTGACCATAACCACCCCTCCTGCCGGCGTGAAGGGGATCACCGCAGAGGCCTCCGGGTGGTCCACGCGGATCCTTTTGCTCTGCTCGCCGTTTCCCATCAGGACCTCGTCCAGGTGAGCTGAAAAACTAGGCGTTGAGAGACTTGCCAGTGTTCTTATCTTCTTCTCCATAAGCGTAACTCACCCTTTCTCCTGTCAACAACTCCAGCTCTTCGATCATCTCATCACAGGGAAACACCTTGAAATGATCATTGGCCGACACCAGAAACCACCTCCCGTCTTCCGCCTCCACCCGGAACTGCACAGGACAATCCCCGGGAAAGCGATAAAAGACGTCCCGTACGCTTTCCAGGGCATCGCGCGAGGCCCTTTCTCTGTGAAGCTCGAGGCAGATAGCCCGGATGGATCTCTGGCGCACCGTCTCCAAAGAGACCACCTCCTGGGCCCGCATCTTGGCGGAGTTCTCGCTCACCTCGGCTGCGCCCGCGACCAGTATGGGGGTGTCCCCGGCCAGTAGGGAGGCATGGGCGGTGAACACGTCCGGGAAGACCACCACAGAGACCGACCCTGTCTGGTCCTCCAGGTCGAGTGTGGCCATCTTGTCACCCTTCTTGGTGCGTTTGATGCTGAGATTCTCGACTACGCCGGCCACCTTGACCGGGGCCTTGTCCTTGAGACCGGGTATATCCTGAACCGTGCAGGTGGCCGCGCTCTTGACCTCGTTCTGAAACCGGTCTAGGGGGTGCCCGGTGATGTAGAAGCCCAAGGACTCCTTTTCTCTCTTGAGCCGCTCCTTCTCATCCCACTCCGGCTGCTCGGACAGCTCCAAGCCGCCGAACCCGTTTCCTTTGCCTCCGGCAAAGACGGCGAACATGTTGAGCTGGTTGGTCTCCCGATGGCTGCCGCAGTAACGTATCACCTCATCCAGGGAAGCGAGCAAGGTGGCCCGATTATGCCCGGTGAAATCAAACGCCCCGCACTGTATCAACCCCTCCAGCACCCGCCGGTTGACCTTGGATCCGTCCACCCGCGTGCAGAAATCCACCAAGTCCTCATAAGGGCCGTTCGCCTCTCTCTCCTCTATCAGGGACTCCACCGCCTTTATCCCTACATTCTTGACCGCGGCCAGGCCGAACCGGATGCTTCCCTCCACCACAGTGAAATCGGCCTGGCTCTCGTTGAGGTCTGGAGGCAGTATAGGAATTCCCATTCCCCGGCACTCGGCGATATTCTTGATGGTCTTATCCTGGTTGCCCATGTCCTGGGTGAGGAGTGCGGCCATGAACTCCACCGGGTAATGGGCCTTGAGATAGGCGGTCTGATAAGCGATCAAGGCGTAGGCTGCCGAATGGGACTTATTGAAGCCGTAGCCGCCGAACTTGTCGATCAGGCCGAATATGGTCTCGGCGGTCCGGCGGCGGATGCCCTTGGCCACGGCCCCTTGAATGAATCGCTCCTTTTGCTTGGCCATGACGTCGACCTTTTTCTTCCCGATCGCCTTCCTCAGGGTGTCGGCCTCTCCCATGGTGAAATCCGCCAGGACCTGGGCGATCTTCATCACCTGCTCCTGGTAGAGGATCACCCCATAGGTCTCCTTGAGAATCGGCTCCAACTCGGGCAGGAGATAGTGGATCTTTTTTCGGCCGTGCTTGGCGTTCACAAAGTCCTCGACCATGTTGCTTCCGAGTGGGCCGGGGCGGTAAAGCGCGACCAGGGCGATCATGTCTTCGAACACCCCAGGCCTCAAGCTCCTCAAGAGCTCCTTCATCCCCGAGCTCTCCAACTGGAACACCCCTGTGGTGCGCCCTTCGCTGCAAAGCCTGAAGGTGGCTTCATCCTCCAAGGGAATCCGGTCTATATCTATGGTACGACCCGTGGTCTTCTTTATCAGCCGCAGGGCATGCTTTATCACGGTGAGCGTCTTGAGGCCCAGGAAATCAAACTTTATCAGACCCAGCTTCTCGATCTGGTCCATGGGAAACTGGGTCATGACCTCTTCATGGGTTCCCTTGTAAAGCGGC
>JBKHIW010000152.1:0-5263 GCA_046538465.1 Desulfobacteraceae bacterium
GCGCCTAAAAGCAAGTTCCTACCACAATTATCCTCCGCCTCTTGCGAGCGTCCTTTCTTCTTCAGGTATGGGGGGCGGGGCCGTCTCCCCGACGAGTTTCTGGACCGCACCGAACTTAGGTGGACAAGCCTCGTAGCAGGTCCCGCACTTTATGCATTTCTCCTGGTCGATTACGTGGATCCGCTTCTTGCCTCCGTCAATGGCCTCAACAGGGCATCTCCTAAGGCAGATCATGCAGGCCTGGCACTTATCCGGATCAATGTAGTACGACGGGACCTGGCTGAACAGCTCTTCTATTTCGTCCTTGGTGAAGAGCTTGTCGTATTCCTCTTCTTTTTCCAGGTGGGACTCGAGCTTGTCCTTTTTGGCCATCTTGATGTAAGGAATCAGCTTCCTCACCTTAGCAAGCCTCGACTTCAGCTCATCCTCATCCAGGCCCTCACTTTGGCCCAACCGGCCCAGACCTTGGATCTTCTTGCTGAACTGACTAATCGTGTCGACAAACAGGTTCCCCTCGCCCGAGGACATAAAGGCTATACCCAGCCTTTCCGGATTGATGCCTATGTGCTCCATTATCCTTTTGCACAGGAGCGCCATATTCAGCGCATGGTAGTTCCCGTGAGTGGCATAATTGCACTCGCCAAGCCGGCAGCCGCCGATGAACACCCCGTCCATTCCGTTCGAAAGGGCCCTGAACACAAACTCCGGATCCACTCTCCCGGAACACATGACGCGGATGAGTCTGATCTCGGTAGAATATTGCAGTCTGGAAACTCCAGCCAGGTCAGCAGCACCGTATGCTCACCAGTGGCAGACAAAACCCAAGAGTCTCGGCTTAAACCTAGCCCCTGCACTCATCACCCTTTACCTCCTTAAGACATTGATCCTTCATATTCAGGCATCTCCGACCGCCGCGTCCATCTGCCCCAAGATATCTTCCTCTCCCACGGCCGCATCGATTTGACTCAAGAGCTCCTGGTCCGTAAAGTGCTTCAACGAGATCGCCCCTGTCGGGCACTTTGCATTGCAGAGGCCGTCTCCCTTGCAGATCACGGGATTTACCACCGCCTTTTTCCCTTGTCGCGTATCGCGGAGCTCTATGGCCGCGTACGTGCAGGCCGACATGCATGCGCCGCATCCGATGCACTTCTTTTCGTCCACCACGCAAACCGAGCCCGACACCGTGACTATGTCATGGGAGAGAAGCGCCATGGCGCGGCCTGCGGCCCCGTAAGCCTGGTTGATGGTCTCGGTTATATGCTTCGGGTAGTGGGCTGTTCCGCACAAATAAACACCTTCAGCGGAAAACTCCACCGGCCTGAGTTTGACATGGGCCTCCTTGAAGAATTCATCCTGACCCAGGGTCACCTTGAACAGCTGAGCTATCTCGCTGTTGTCCTCAGGGGGGATCACCGCGGCTGAGAGTACCAGGCAGTCGGCCGCTATCTCCAGCTTTTGGCCCAAGATGGGGTCGGTCGCGGTGACCTTCAACACCGAGCGGCCTTCCTCTTCGCCGGGCTCCACCACGGGTTTGTCCTCCGGCTCATATCGAATGAACTTGACGTCCCGGTTCGAGGCCTCCCGGTAGTAGTCCTCGCTGAAACCGTATGTCCTCATGTCCCTGAAAAGGATGTAGATATCCAACTCCGGGTTGATTTCCTTCAGCTTCAATGAATTCTTTATCGCCTGGCTGCAGCATACCCGGGAGCAGTACTCGCGGTCTTCCTGCCTGCAGCCTACACATTGGATCATCACCAGGATCTGTGAGTTGAGGACCTTTTCGTCGCCCTTAGCGATTCGCTCCTCCAGCTCCAGCTGGGTCAACACCCTGTCATCTTCCCCGTACAGGTACTCTGTAGGCTTGTACTCCTCGGCGCCGATGGCGATGACCGCGGCACCGTGTTTGATGTCGGTCACACCCTTGTCCGACTTCACCTTGGTGACGAAATTCCCTATATAGCCGGTGGCCTCGGTTATGGCGGCCTTGGTGTAAACGTGGATCAAGGGGTGCTGGTAGACCCGACGCACCTGATCGCTCAGGAAGGCCTGCACATCCATCCCCTCCAAGGTGTGCTGGATCCTCCGCGCCATCCCCCCGAGCTCCGGGGCCTTCTCCAGCAGGTGCACCTCGTGCCCCTGGTTGGCTATGGAAAGCGCACAGGTCATGCCCGCTATGCCGCCGCCCACCACCAGGGTGGTCTTGGTCACCGGAAGCTCGATCTCCTGGAGAGGCTCCAAGTGACAGGCCCGGGCCACTGACATCCGTATAATGTCCTTGGCCTTTTCAGTGGCCTCCTCCGGCTCCCTGGAGTGCACCCAGGAGTCGTGCTCCCTGATATTGGCCATCTCAAAGAAATACTGATTGAGTCCGCCCTCCCGAAGTGTGTCCCAAAACAAGGGCTCAAGGGTCCTCGGCGAACAGGCCGCCACCACCACCCTGTTCAGCCCTTTTTCCTGAATCATATCGGTTATTTCTCTTGCAGAGTTGCTGGCGCAGGAAAACAGCTGCTCCTGGGCATGGACCACATAGGGCAGGGTCAAGGCGTATTCCACTGTGGACGGCACATCCACCACCCTTCCGATGTTGGCGCCGCAGTGGCATACAAAGACCCCTATCCTCGGCTCCTGCCCCGAGACGTCCGTCTCGGGCGGATATTCCCTTTTCCTTGTCAGCTTCCATCGCCTGTAGTCAAGAAACTCCCCGCATTGGCTGCCGGCCGCGGTGGCGGTGAAGACCGACTCGGGTATGTCCATAGGCCCCTGAAAGGCCCCGCTGACGAAGATACCCGGCCTGGTGGTCTCCATGGGATTGGCCGGCGCGCCCTTGCAAAATCCGTAAGAGTTCAGCTCCACCCCGAACTTCTCAGCCATGTCCTCGTACCCTGCAGGGGGATTCAACCCCACCGAGAGCACCACCATGTCAAACTCTTCCTCTTTGACCCCTTCGTCAGGTGTGGAGTACCTCACCACCAGGTTCTTGGTCTCAGGGACCTCCCTTACAACCGATGTGTAGCTCCTGATAAAGCGGACCCCTGGAAGCTCAGCGGTCCTCTGATAATAAGGCTCGAAATCCTTGCCGTAGGACCGGATATCGTTGTGAAAAACCGTACATTGCGCATCCGCATCATGCTCCTTGGCCAGGAGCACCTGCTTCTGTGTGTAGGTGCAGCACACAGCCGAGCAATAGCTGTTATTGCCCGGAGTAACCCTCCTGGACCCCACGCACTGGATCCACGCTATCTTGTGGGGGTGCCTCTTGTCCGAGGCCCGGAGTATCTCGCCTTCATACGGCCCGGTGGCGCATAAGATACGCTCAAAATCCAGGCTGGTCACCACGTTCTGAAACTTTCCATAGCCGTAGTCATTGTTTACCTTAGGATCAAAAGGCTCGTACCCGGGAGCAAGGAGAATAGCCCCTACCTTTACCTCCATCTTCTCCGGCATTTGATTGAGATCTATGGCGTCGTTCTGGCACACATTCTCACAAATACGGCACTTCTTTTCCTTGAGATAAAGACAGCTCTCATCAATATAGGCAACAAGCGGAATAGCTTGGGAAAAGTATATATGAACGGCCTTATTGTTGGATATATCCTGGTTGAATTGATCAGGGTGCTCCAGGGGGCAGTACTCCTGGCACGTGGTACAGCCCGTACACCTCTCCTCTATGATGTATCTCGGCTTCTTGATCAGGGTGACCTTGAAGTCCCCTGCCTCGCCTTCCACATCATCGACTTCCGTATAAGTCAGGACTTCTATGTTTTGATGCCGGCCGACCTCGACCAGTTTAGGTGCGAGTATTCACATGGAGCAGTCATTGGTCGGATAGGTCTTGTCCAGCTGGGCCATGTGGCCGCCGATCGAAGGCAGCTTCTCCACGAGATAGACCTTGAAACCCGAGGCGGCAAGATCCAGGGAAGCCTGGACCCCGCTGACGCCTCCTCCGACCACCATCACGTCTCCAAAGCCGCCGTCTCCTTGAATGCCGCAAAGCTGTCGAATCCTCTCTTTGGGCAGTATTTCGTTTTCCACTTTCATCACCTCACCAAACCTGATTATGCGTATGGTAAACCTGCCGGCACATGGCCAGTGCTTATCTCAGGGCCTCCTGCAATATCTCGGTGACGTCCTTGACTTCGATCTGCTCGGTGACATCCAGGGTAAGCCTGCTGTCTTCGAAATTAGATATGCAATAGGGGCAGGATGTCACCAAGACCTCCGCCCCGGCGTCTATGGCCTGCTGCAGCCGAAGATCCGAGAAACGCTCGCCTTTTGCAGTCTCCATCCAAATCCTCCCCCCTCCGCCGCCGCAGCAGAGACTCTCGGACCGCGACTCCGGCATCTCTATGAGCTCCAGCCCGGGGACCTTCTTGAGGACCTCCCGGGGCTCGTCGTATATGCCGTTGTGTCTGCCCAGGTAGCACGGGTCGTGATACGTGACCTTCTTCTCCACCTCCTTGGCCGGACCGAGCCTTCCCTGGTCAATCAGCTCAAAGAGGTATTGAGAAATATGAATCACCTCAAAGTGCACCATAAACTCAGGATACTCATTCTTGAAGGTGTGGTAGCAGTGCGGAGAAGAGACAAGGACCCTCTTTACACCATTGTCGATAAAGGTCTTGATGTTCTCCCTGGCAAGTCGCCTGAAAAGCTCCTCGTCCCCCGTCTTTCGGATGCTCTCGCCGCAGCAGCTCTCTTTAGAACCCAGTATACCAAAGTCCACCTCCGCCCGGTTGAGAATCTCCGCGGTCGCCTTGGCCACCTTTTTCAGCCTGGGGTCATAGCAGAGGTAGCAGCCCGGGAAATAAAGGATATCCATCCCCTCGGTGAAGGTCTCCACAGATAGGCCCTCAGCCCAATCACCCCGCTTCTTCCGCTCTTCACCCAAGGGATTGCCCTCGCCCACCAAACTCCCGCTAACCGTCCTGATCGGAACCGCGGTCTTGGGAAACACCCCATAGTCAGTCGCGATCCTGCGAAGCGCAACCCCGGATTCTATCTGCTGCACATCCCTGGGGCACTCCTGAGGACACCTGCCGCACGTCGTACACAGCCAGATGTCCTCGTTTTCGATCTCAGTCAACCCGAAGGTGGCCTGCCTCACTATCCTGCGCATACTGAAGTCCCTGACCCTGTTCCACGGGCAGACAACATCACACAGCCCGCACTGAAAACACCTCTTAAAGGCATCACCACCGCTTTCCTTTATGACATCTATAATCTCTTTATACGGGGTTACGGTCTCCACTTTATCCCTCGGTCT
>JBKHIW010000153.1:0-5211 GCA_046538465.1 Desulfobacteraceae bacterium
CATGCTTTTCAAGTCATTTCAGGGTACTTATCGCTTGACTATTCTTGCGCGAACCGGTAGAAGAGTCAAGGCTGTTTCAAAATGAAACTGATCGGGTCACCGAATCCAAGGGAAACAGTATACCATATTCCATATGGGAAACCGGAGTCTGAAAACGGAGGGATAAAATGACAACGGAACGGATCGGGGTTTATGCAGCCTTGACCGGGGTGGCTGCCGGGTTGTTGCTTTTGCAGGCTGATCCGGCCTGGGCCCAGGGCGCCCAAACGGCCGCCGAAGAAACAGTGGTTCATTCCTGGTGGTTCTGGCCTCTCACCCTGTTCGTGGTCACCCTTGTCATGGGCATCTTTGCCGTGCTGGGCGGCGTAGGCGGAGGGGTATTGTTTGTGCCCATAATCAGTGGGTTTTTCCCGTTTCACCTGGATTTTGTCAGGGGAACCGGGCTCCTGGTCGCCCTATCAGGCGCGCTTGCCGCAGGTCCAGGCCTTCTCAAAATGAATCTGGCAAGCCTCCGACTCGCCATACCTGTGGCGCTGATCGCCTCAACCTGTGCGATAATCGGGGCCATGATCGGGTTGGCCATCCCCACAAATATCGTTCAAATCTGCCTTGGTGCGACCATCCTGGGGATCTGCGTCCTGATGCTCGTCTCCAAAAAAAGCGAGTTCCCTGAGGTAGCCGAGCCTGATCGTCTATCCACCGCCCTTCGGATTTACGGCATATACTACGAAAGGACCTCGGGCAAGACGATCTCCTGGAAAATCCATCGCACCCCTTTGGGCCTGAGCCTCTTCGTGATTATCGGCATCATGGCCGGCATGTTCGGGCTCGGGGCCGGATGGGCCAACATACCGGTGCTCAATCTGGTCATGGGTGCCCCTCTGAAGATATCGGTGGCCACCAGCAAGTTCCTGCTTTCCATTACAGACACGTCTGCCGCCTGGATCTACGTCAACCAAGGCTGTGTAATCCCCATGATGGTGGTGCCCTCTATAGTGGGCATAATGCTGGGCTCTTTTGTAGGGGTCCGTCTGCTGGCAGTGGCCAAGCCCACACTGGTGAGGTGGATAGTCATAGGCATGCTTGCCTTTGCCGGACTAAAGGCCTTTTTCAAAGGGCTGGGAATAGGATAATAGGGCGGTTTACATGCAACCGTGAACCTCCTCCCCCCGATCCCAGTGACCGGGGGACAGGATTGGAAAAGAGGCGTCACCATGGAAGAGAATAAGAACAACACCGGCTTGGAGGCCGGTCCTGAGCAGGTCCTTTATGCGGCGGTCTTGGAAAAAGGTATGTATATCGGGCTTTTTATCCTCTTCATTACCTTTGCCCTGTATGTACTTGGCATTATGAAGCCATATATTCCCCTGGAAGAGATCTCCACCTACTGGAGCATGGGGGTGCATGATTATCTCAAAGAGACCAGCGCAAGCGGGGGCTGGTCCTGGCTGTCTAAGCTGAATTACGGGGATTTTATCAACTTTGTGGGTGTGGTTATACTGGCGGGTGTAACCATTGTCTGTTATATTCTAATCATCCCCCTTCTGCTCAGGCGCAGGGACTTTGTTTATGCGGTCTTCGCGATGATAGAGGTTGCGATCCTGGCGTTGGCTGCGAGCGGACTGCTCGCAGTAGGTGCCCACTAGGGAGAGCGGCTGCGGGGCGTCCTTGAGCCGGAGGCGCCGCAACCCGTAATATCTTCCGGCAGGTGCAGCCGTTATATGGGCCAGTGGAAAGACAAGCTCAAACCGACTTTCTGGGTTCGGGATCAAAACGCCGCGGGACCCTTTCGCTACCTTTTCAATTTTCCGCGGATGTGGAAGCTTGCCGTGTTCCTCGCCTCGGTAGCGGTGCTGGTGCCCCTGTTCACCCTGGCCATTATAGACTACCGCGTTACCCAAGAGGCCATGGAAAACGAGCTCGTCCTGCGGACTTCCCGCCTGGCCTCCAACACACGCAGGACTGTAACCTACTACCTCAGAGAGAGGCGCTCGGCCCTGGAATTCATCGCCCGTGACAATACCTACATGGAGTTGAACGAGCCCCACCGGATGGAGGATTTACTGGAAAGCCTCAAAGAAAGCTTCGGGGGATTCGTAGATTTAGGGGTGATCGATCCCCTGGGGAACCAAAGGACCTATGTGGGGCCGTATGATCTGGAAGGCAGAAACTACGGAGACCAGGGGTGGTTCAACGCGGTCGCCGAGAGGGGGCTTTACATAAGCGACGTATTCATGGGCTTCCGGGAAGTGCCCCATATGGTGATCGCGGTGAAAAGGTTCCTCCCCAATGGGAGCTTCTTCGTTCTCCGGGCCACCCTGGACACGGAAAGATTCCAGGAAATACTCTCCAAGGTGGAAGTCAGCCCCAGCGGAGAGGCCTGCCTGATAAACAGGGACGGGATCGTCCAAAGTAAGGGGGTTTACCATGGAGAGATGTTGGAAAAATCCAGGCTTCCTGTTCCTGAATACGCCCCGCACACCCGGGTGATCGAAGAAACTTCCGAGGACGGGAAGAGACTTCTTGTAGGTTACGCCTACATTGAGGAGACGCCCTTCATCCTGACCATTGTAAAGCCCAAGCGGGAGCTCATGGAGCCGTGGTATCAGACCCGCGATCAAATAATCGGCTTCCTCGTGGTCAGTGTGGCCGTAATCCTGGTGGTCATACTTGGAGGGACCACTTACCTGGTCAACCGCATTTACCAAGCGGATCAGAGACGCCTCACAGCCCTCCATCAACTGGAATACAGCAACAAGATGGCTACCATCGGCCGTCTTTCTGCGGGAGTAGCCCATGAAATCAACAACCCTCTGGCCATCATAAATGAGAAAGCAGGGCTCATACGTGACTATTTCTTGATCAAAAAGGAGTACGCTCATGATGAAAAACTACTCACTTTATTAGATATAATCATCAAAAGTGTGGATAGGTGCAGTACTATAACCCGCCGCCTCCTCAGTTTCGCCCGCCAGACCGATGTGGAATTCAAGGAGCTCAAAATAGAGGAAATAGTGCGTGAGGTCCTGGATTTCTTGGGCAAAGAGTCTGAGTATCGCGCCATAACCATTGACGTTCAAGTCCCCGAGGAGGTCTCGCGGATTGTCAGCGACCGTAGCAAACTCCAGGAGATCCTTCTTAACCTCTTCAACAACGCTTTCGAAGCCATGGAAGACGGCGGACGGCTGGAAGTAAGGGCTCGCCCTGAAGGCACAGACGCCGTTGACGTCCAGGTGAAGGATGACGGATGCGGCATGAGCGAAGAAGAGCTAAAGCATGTATTCGAGCCCTTCTTCACCACCAAGAGCGGCAGGGGGGGGACTGGACTGGGCCTATCCATAACATACGGCCTCGTGCAGAAGCTCGGAGGACGTATTGATGTGGAAAGCTCTTCCGGAGAGGGGACCACATTCCACATCCGCCTGCCCCGCGATCCCTCCAAGCATGAAAGGAGGAGCTGGGACCATGCGCGTACTTCTGGTTGACGATGAAGAGGAGCTGGTTTCCACCATGGCCGAGCGGCTCGCCCTGCGGGGGATTGAAGCGGACTGGGCCACGACCGGGAAGGCGGCTTTGGAAGAGGTGGGAAAGAACAAATATGATCTGGCACTCCTTGACGTCCGGATACCAGGCCAAAGCGGCATCGAACTAAAGAAGGCGCTTGCAGCGAAACAGCCCGAAATGAAGTTTATATTTATGACCGGACACGGATCGGAAGAGGACTACCGCGCAGGCACCGCAGAGGCCGGTGAAGAATACTACCTGGTAAAGCCGATCAATATAGACGACCTTATCAGGAGAATGAAGCTTGCGATGGAGGACAAGTGAATCCTACAAAGAATGACTACAATTGGAGGATGTTGGGTGAACAAGGCCTTCGCTGCTTCGGGAGTATATCCGCATCCATCTCCCATGAGATACGAAACGCCGTTGCCATCATGCACGAAAACGCCGGCCTTATACAGGACCTCTTTGCGGTGGCGGAGAAGGGAAAGCCCCTGGATCCCGACCGGCTCAAGCGGCTGGGGGACGGAATTTTACAGCAAGTGCGCCGCGCCGAGCTAATCACCAGAAACATGAACGCCTTTGCCCACAGCGTGGATGACTCGGAAAAGAGCATCCAGTTGGAAGAGCACTTGAAACTGGCTGCGGCCTTGTTCGCAAGGACCGCGGCCTCAAAAAAAATCAGCCTGGAAGTATATGAACAGGATAGCTCCTTGACCACGGTTACAAACCCGTTTTTTCTTCTCAGCCTATTGTGGTTTTGCCTGCTTTACGCTATGGAGCATATACAGGCATCCGGGACAATAGCCCTTTCCGCCGAGCGTGGAGGGGACGGGGTGGAGGTAAAGCTCCAGGGGCTGGATGCAGCCGCAGTCTCCGGCGGGCAAGACGTCTTTCCCTCGCCCCGGGAACAGGCCTTCGCCCAAGCTCTGGACGGCCGAGTGGGGCTCTCCGGGGACAGCAGAAGCATCTCGATCTACCTGCCCCGCAGGCAGGCGGCAGGCGGTTGAATCGATGCCGGGTTCAAATTGCATAAGGCCCTGCCCAAAACCATAAGCAGGAGTGAGACATGAAAACTCGAGTATTGATCGTAGACGATGAAGCTCAGTTTGTGGAGTCATTAGCCGAGAGATTGACCATAAGAGACTATGATGTGCAAACATCGGAAAGCGGAGATGAAGCTATTGAAAAGATAAAAAGCTACAACTTTGATGTGATCATCCTCGATGTTCTCATGCCCGGGAAGGATGGGATCCAGACACTGAAAGAGATAAAGACGATCAAGCCGTTGACAGAGGTGATAATGCTGACCGGGCACGCAACCGTGGAGACTGCCATCGACGGTATGAAGCTCGGCGCTATGGACTACTTGATGAAGCCTTGCGAAACCGATGAGCTGGTTAAAAAAATCAATATGGCCCACCAGCGCAAGGCCGAGCAGGAAGAGCGCATTCGGGAGGCAAAGGTGCGGGAGATAATATCTTCCCCGAGGTCGGTGCTCAGGGAGGATTGACCGCGATTCGAAAACCGGGAGGATGCCATGAGCGAGAGCCAAACAGCCCTGAATGACAATCGAATGGAATACTTGAAAAAATTTTCCGAGCTCTTGCCCGAGGTCATGGGCCATGTCCAGGACCAAGCCGTTCAGACCTTCAAGAGCGGCGCCCTGGACGGAAAAACAAAGAGGCTGATGGCCATGGCCATAGC
>JBKHIW010000002.1:0-23104 GCA_046538465.1 Desulfobacteraceae bacterium
CTCTCGACCGTCCGCCGGGCCGGCCTGCGGCAGGACCGGTCCGATAATTCAAGATATGTACGCGCAAGGGATATGTCAACAAGGGCCGCCTTGGAAGGAGGCGTCAACCCCCTCAATACCCCGCCGCAGGCTCGGACAATGCCAGGCTGCGGACTGCGTCGGCCACGGCACTGATGTCCCCGTCTCCCATGGTGCGCACGTCCAGCAAGACCCGCTCGTTTTCCACCCGGCCCAGCACCGGGGGATCCCAGGCCCGGAGCGCGGCCTCTATCTCATGGGCCGCCATGCGGCCCGGGACAAGGCTCACCGCCCGGGAGGGGATATCCAGGAGGGGGAGCGCCCCGCCTCCGGTCTTTGAGGCCGCGTCCTCCAGCCCCACGGAGAAGTTCGCCGTCTCCAGCCGCCCGATGCGCCGTTTCAGTGCAGCGGCCCTTGATCTCGCGTCTTGGTAGGGCATAAGGATCATCCTCAGAGTGGGTATGACCTCCACAGCTCGCTCCTCGTCCCGGTACAGGCTCAAGGTGTCTTCGAGAGCGGCCAATGTCAGTTTGTCAATCCTCACCGCCCGGGCCAAGGGATTGCGCTGGATCTTTTCCACCAGCTCCGCGCAGCCCAGGATTATCCCGGCCTGAGGCCCTCCCAAGAGCTTGTCCCCGCTGAAGGTGACCACATCCACGCCTGCAGCCAAGGTCTCCTGGACAGTGGGCTCCTTGGGCAGGCCGTACCTGGAGAAATCCACCAGGCAGCCGCTGCCCAAATCCTCCATCACCGGGACTCCGTTCTCCCGGGCCAGGGCCACCATCTCTTCGGTCCCCACATCGCTGGTAAAGCCCACCAATTGGAAGTTGCTCCTGTGGACCCGGAGCAAAAGGGCGGTCTCAGGCCCCATGGCCTCGGCATAGTCGCGGATGTGCGTCTTGTTGGTGGTTCCCACCTCCTTCATCAGGGCCCCGCTTTTCCTCATCACATCCGGGATGCGGAACGCCCCTCCGATCTCCACCAACTGGCCGCGGCTTACTATGACCTCCCTGCCCGAGGCCAAGGTCTCCAGGGCGAGCAGCACGGCGGCCGCGTTGTTGTTGACCACCATGGCCGCCTCTGCGCCGGTCAGTTCCTTCAACACCCCTTCCACATGGGTGTAGCGGCTCCCGCGCCGGCCCTGGGCCAAATCATACTCCAGATTGCTGTACCCGCAGGCCACGCTCTTGAACTTCTCCAGGACCCTGGGGGGCAGGACCGAGCGGCCCAGGTTGGTATGGACGATCACGCCTGTGGCGTTCACCACCGGCCTCAGGCTGGGCCCGGCCAGGGCCTCCAGCCTCTCCGCGGCCAGTCCGGCTACGCGTTCAGGCTCCAGGGCCTCCTGCTCCGTTATTCCCCCGTTGCGGATCCCCTGCCTGAGCTCGTCCAGCACCGAGTGAATCGCCTTTATCAAGAGGGACCTGGGATGGCGCGACAAGGCCTCGGCCATAAGTGGAGTTTCCAGCAGGCGGTCAACCGCCGGAATCCTGCGAAAAAGGGTCTGGGGTTCTGAAGCTCCCGACACGGTCCGACACTCCGAATAATCTTGAAGGTCTCGTCAAAACCCGCCCCACTGACGCTGATCAGTTCCGGGCGGGCCTTGTCCGGGAGACTCCATCCCCCCGGCGGCCAGGCGTTTACTATAGGGAAGAAAGCCATGGCCGTCAAATGGAGATTCCCCCGGCTGAATGCCCTTGAAATCAGATCCGCCCTGGAGTATATTATTCAATCAATGGTGGGTGTAGCTCAGCTGGTAGAGCACTGGGTTGTGGCCCCAGTTGTCGAGGGTTCGAATCCCTTCACTCACCCCATACACCCCAAGGGCTTCAAGGGGCCTGATCCCTGCCTGGGACTGGACGAGGGTTCCGGGGCCGAGGGCGACACTTCCCATCCTCTCGGTCACACAATTCTTAAGGTCCTTGTAAAGACGTCAATGCCTCCTACGGATGGAAAACCACCGTTATTCCACCTCGATTCTGGTCGCCTTCCTCTCCTCCTTGGGGGCCTCTTCCTTTTCCAGCTTTTCAATCCTCTCATCGATCAGGGATTTAACCGCCTTTAAGAACTCCGCCCGGGACCTGGACAGGTGCTCCATGAACTTGGATTTCCTCAAGGATGACTTTTCCAACCTTGAAAAAAACCTGCCCACCGGGCAAAACATCTGCTCATCCATCTTGTCGTTTTTTGTCTCGTTCATGGCAGCCTCCTTTTCCCATGCCTTGTCAAGGCTCGAACTCAACAGACAGGTCCGCCCCGTCCAGCCTGGCGCTCGCCGACCGGGCGGCGGCGACCTGTCTGGGTAAAGGTACATGCCTCTTAAAGCCGCCGATTCGAATAATCAGTTCATCGGCTATCTTGTTGAGACGGACGTCCTCCTTCTGGACAAAGGGCAGCTTGATCCTCAGCTGATACCTCCCGTCGGCCTTGCTGAAAGAATAAGGCTCTCCGACAAAAAAGCGGGTCAGAGGGTCTCTTTCCCAGTATATCTGCTCTGCCAGAGATATAAGGCTTTCCGCTCCCAGTATCTCGCCCCTGAAAAGATCGACCGGGAAGAGCGGTATCGGGCTGAAATAGGCCTCGGCCTCCTTGACGTATTCCCTTTGCCGCTCCCTCCAGTCCCCGAAATAGGCGTCGTTTACGCTCTCCGGCAGGATTCTGTTCATGATCACCGCGTCCGTATTCATCTTGTAGAGGGAAAAATACATGAACGCCCTCTGGGTCTCCTTGAGGACGATCTTTTCCGGATTGGTGACCAGGCGCACCGTGGTGGTCTCAGGGTCCACCAGGAGTTGGTCCACACCCTGGAGGCGCTGGAACAGGTATTCCACTGCATCGAAGTAGTCCTCGCCCGGAAGCGGGACATCATAGAACCGCTTGGCTATTGGGCGGGCGTATCTGGCAATGGTCCTCTCCAGCTTGAATATCTTCTTGATGTACCACTCCAGGGTGGTCGGAATACTGATGAACCTCAGCGATTCGCCGGTAGGCGCACAATCGAGCAGGATGACATCAAACTCCCCGGTCTGCGCATAGCGGTTGATGTAAAGGAGGAGACTGACCTCCTCCATCCCGGGTAGGACTGCCAGCTCCTCGGCCAGGATCTCATCCAGGCCGGTGGTGTTCAAGAGGGTGGAGAGGTACTTGTGTATGTCCCCCCAGTTCTTCTCGATCTCCTCCTGGATGTCCAGCTCTTGTATCCATAGGTTGTCCGCCACCTGGATCGGGGCGCCCCTGTTTCGGTCGATAAGGCCCCTTTCCAGGTCAAAGACATCTGCAAGGCTGTGGGCGACGTCCAGAGACATGACCAAGGTCCTGCCGCCCCCCTGGGCCGCCTTGAGCCCGGTGGCCGCAGCCACGCTGGTCTTCCCTACACCGCCCTTTCCGGCAAAGAATATTATCCTCATTTGACTCGTGTTCCAGACCAAGGCCTTGCCTTGTTCTCCGGGTTTCTCCATACAAGGGTATGTTAACCTATCCTTTAATATAGTATAAGCTAAAACCTGCCGCGGCTTAAAGCGGAAATCATATCCCGGCTTTTCCGCTGCCGGAGCAGTAAGTCAAGGATGAAAAGAGGGGAGGTTGATATGGCGATAAAGACAAAAAAAGAGTATTTAGAGCGTGTTAAAGGCCTTAGCCCGGTCCTGTTCTTCGGCGGGAAGAGGGTGGAAGGCCTTTACGACCATCCGATCAGCAGAGGGGTAATCGATGCAACAGCGCGCGTCTACGAGCTCACAACCGACCCGGAACATGCCGAGACCATGACCGCCGTCTCCCATTTGACCGGCGAACCCATAAGCCGGGCGCTCCATATCCACCAGAGCAGGGAGGATCTCTTCAAGCGTCTGGACATGGCCCGGCTGAGCAGCCAGAAACTGGGGACCTGCAACTACCGGTGTCCGGGCAATGAGATGCTCCCCTCCCTGGCGGCCACCACCTGGGAGGTCGACCGCGACAAAGGGACGGAATACCATCGCCGCTTTAACGAATTTTTGCGCTACGCGCAGGAAAACGACCTGGTGGTCAGCGGCTCTGTTACGGATCCTAAGGGTGACAGGAGCAAGAGGCCCCTTGAGCAGGACCCTGATCTCTATATTCACGTGGTGGAGAGAAAGTCCGACGGTATCATTGTAAGCGGGGCAAAGCAGCATGCCACCGGCGCGTATGCAGCCGACGAGACCCTGGTCCTGCCGGGTATCTCCACCAAAAAGGGAGAGGAGGACTACGCCCTGGCGTTCGTAGTCCCCAACGGCTCTCCCGGGATGACCTATATCGGGCAGTACAATCCCTTCAGCGTGGAGCGGGAATACGAGCAGGACCTTCGCTTCCTCGGGAACCCGATCTACGGCCAACGGGAGACATGCCTCATTGTCTTTGATCATGTATTTGTTCCATGGGAACGGGTCTTCATGTGCGGTGAGGTCGATTATACGCAGAAATTCATCACCAGATTCGCCAAGACCCATAGGATGAACTGCGGCGGGGCCTGCAAGGTGGGCTTCATGGATCTCATAATCGGTGCGACAAGGCTGATCGCCGAGTATAACGGCTTGTCAAAGGCCCACCACATCACCCAAAAGATCACCCGTATGCTCCAGTTGAACGAGACCTCGCTCGCCTGCGCAGTGGCCGCGGCCTATTTCGGCAAAGAAGAGCCCGAGGGCTCCGGTGTGGTCATGCCGGACGAGACCATGGGCAATATCGCCAAGCTCAACACCAATGATGGATTTTGGGAGGTAATGGCCCTGGCGGGTGATATCGCAGGCGGCATTCCCGCCACCATGCCCAGTGAAAGGGAGCTGGAAAACCCGGAGGTCAAGGACTACGTGGCCAAATACCTCAAGGCCGCCGCCCCTGCGGAAAAAAGAATGCGAATCGCCCGATTCCTGCAGAACTGGGTGGCCGGGCTCCACGGCGTAGGGACCCATCAGGGCTCGGGACCGAGCCAGAGCCAGTATGTATCGATTTACAGGGCCGCGGACCTGGAATCCAAAAAGAAAATGGCCCTGGATCTGGCAAACGGAGCGGTTCCTCGGTTCCCGTAGAATTCGAGGCGGGGCGCACGACCACTCCGGAGTACGGCTGCCCGGAAAGGGGGCGCCCCGCCCCGCTTATGCAAAGCGGAGTATGTCTTCCACCGGTTCGCGGCTGCTCCGGAAAAGGCTTGCCGGGGCTGACGGGTGCGGATACCCGATTGCGATCCCGATAACCACCTTCTTTGTATCCGGGATATCGAGGGTCTTTTTGATTATATCCGGGAAATGAGAAGAGGCCGCCAGATAAATCGTGCCGAGCCCTTCCTGATAAGCCGCACAGCACATGGTGGTGCCTATGGAGCCGATGTCCAGGCAGGCGTAAGGCTCGTTCAGGGCCCCGTCTATGGTGAAGTAGACGCATGCCGGGGCCCCGAAGTACCTGTACATATTGATATAGTGCTGATTTCGGGCCTCCTTGTCGCCCCGCTCGATTCCCATGCTGGTAAGGAGCTCTCTTCCCAGTCCCACATACCGGTCCTTGTGAGGGGAGGGAAACTCCAGGGGCATCTCAATATCCGGGCGGGGCTTTTCGCCCTTCTTGGCCTCCGCTTCAAATGCGTCGGCCAGGCTCTTGGCCTTTTCCCCGTCCGCCACCACGATCTCCCACGGCTGGGTGTTGCCCCACGAGGGCACCCACCGGGCCAGGTCCACCAGTCTGGTTATAGTCTCCCTGGGGACCGGATCGGGCAGGAACGCCCGGATGCTCCTCCTGTTTTTCACCACCTCATTAAAATCCATGCATGACCCCTTGTTTATCTAGCCGAGTTTTTCCAGGAGCTCGTTGGAAACCTCTTTAACTCCCGGACGGCCGTCCAGCTCGATGATCCTGGGACGACCCTGGTTCTTGACGGAGAGCTCCTTGAAGAAGTTCACCGCGGCCATGGTGCCTGACTGAGTATCGTAATAGATGTCGTGCCTCTTGTCTATCGCGGCCTCGTCCTGATCGTCGGACCTCGTCTTCAGCTCGCCGCCGCAGACCCGGCACTTGCCGTCAATGGGCTTTATGGCCTCGATGTTCACATTGTTGGGGTGGTTGTTGTCGTTCACGCAGAGACGCCGGCCCATGATCCTGGCCTTGGCCACTTCCCTGTCCAGCACCATCTCAATGACAATGTCCAGGCTCATCCCCTCCTGCTTCAAGGCCTTTTCCAGCTCCTGGGCCTGGGTCAGGTTCCTGGGAAAACCGTCCAAGAGCCAGCCTTTCTTGCAGTCGTCCTGCTTGAGGCGGTCCAGGATCATGGGAATGGTGATGCTGTCCGGGACCAGCTCGCCCCTGTCTATGTATTCCTTGGCCTCCCTGCCGAGCTCAGTGCCCTTGGAGATGTTCTCCCTGAAGATCACGCCGGTCTCGATATGGGGTATGTTGAACTTCTGTTTGACTATTGCGCCCTGGGTGCCCTTGCCGCTTCCGTTTGGACCAAAGAAAAGAATATTCATCAGCTATCTCCTCTTCTCCTGTATCTATAATTTACGTGTTTATTCCTGGATTGAATGTGGAGGTATATTTAAAAAACGCCACCCTGTCAAGAAAGCCCCTCCCCCCGTAAAAAGGCCTCCATCAGCCCCCACCCGGGATCGAAGAGGAGGCCTGTCCGTCCGGCCTCCTTTTCGGAAAAGACCCTCGGCTCTCGAGGCCTTACGGACCCGCGGCCTTCGGCACAGGCAAAGGGCGCGGGCTCCGCGGTGTGGGTCCTGCGGATTATGGGGGTGTAATGATCACTGGCCACCAGGACGCGGAACCGCCGCCCACAGGCCTCCAGCCCTTCCAGGACCGGGCCCACCACCCTTCGGTCAAAGTATTCTATGGCTTGGATCTTTTCCCTCGAGTCTCCGGCGTGGCCCGCCTCGTCCGGGGCCTCCACATGGAGGAAGACGAGGTCCATTTCCTCCAAGGCCTCCAGACACGCCCTTACCTTGCCCTCATAATCGGTCTCCAGTAGCCCGGTGGCCCCGGGCACGTGTATCGGCGTAAGACCCGCGCAGACGCCTATTCCCTTTATAAGGTCGACTGCCGAGATCACCCCGCCTTTGAGCCCGTAGAGGCTGAACAAAGAAGGCATGCCCGGCGGGCGGCCCCGGCCCCAGAGCCAGATGGAGTTGGCCGGGCTCCTGCCCGCCCTCCTTCGCTCCTTATTCACCGGGTGGTCCTCGAGTACCGCCCAGGAGCGCCTGATCAACTCCGCCACCGGATCCGCATCCGCATTGAGGTATGCGGATACGTCTCTACCCAAATAATCATGCGGGGGCACGGTGGCCGTCTTCTCAGGGCCGCCCGGCCATACCAGGAGATGACGGTAGCCCACGCCCTGGTGGAGCTCCATCCCGTCTTCGGCCAGTGCGGGTCTCAGCGCCTCCAAAAGGGGGGCGGCCTCCTCTGCCGTTACCTCCCCTGAGTTATGGCTGAGCATTATCACCCGGCCGTCCGGGCGGCGGTCCACCGTCACCAGGTTCATGCGGAACGCCACCCCGCCTTCCGGGATCTCCACACCCATACTCGCCGCCTCAAGCGCCCCGCGGCCGGTATGATACCTGACCGGGTCGTATCCCAAAAGGGACAGGTTGGCCACATCACTGCCCGGCTCCATGCCCTCGGGAACAGTCCTCACCCTGCCCAGCACCCCGGATGCGGCTATCCTGTCCATATTTTCCGTCTCCGAGGCCTCCAGGGGGGTGAGCCCGTCGAGCTCCTCCACCGGATAGTCCGCCATCCCGTCGCCTATGAGCATCACGTACTTCACTTCAAGCCCCCTTCACGACCGGCCTCTTCCACCCGAACCATGACCGTCGGGCTGGTGAGAACAGGGAGCTTGTCCAGTTCGGCCAGGGCGCGGATCACATTCCCTTCTTCGGCCTCGTGAGTGAGCATGACCACCGGGACCGAGCCGCTCGCCCGCCTGCCCTTCTGGATCACCGAGCTCAGACTGATATCGTTTTCTCCCAGTATTCCGCTTATCTTGCTCAGGACCCCGGGACGGTCAAGGGCCGAGAACCTGAAGTAATAGGCGCTGGTCAGGTCCTCTATGGGCAGGATGTCTATTTCCTCCTCCCTGGGGCGGGCATGGGCGAGCGGGGGTATGAAGTTCTTCATTCCCTGGCGGATCTCCCTGGCCAGATAAATGATGTCCGAGGCCACCGCGCTCCCGGTGGGGTGCCTCCCTGCTCCCAGGCCGTAATAGAGGTTCGGGCCGACAAAGTCCCCCTCCAGGTATACGGCGTTGTAAGGCCCGTTTACATTGGCCAGGATATGATCCCCGGGTATCATGGTCGGATGGACCCTGGCCTCCACGCGCTCCCCGTGCCGGCGGGCTACGGCCAGGAGCTTGACCGAGTACCCGAACTCCTTTGCAAAGCCGACGTCTTCCGGGGTAAGCCTGTCGATACCCTCCCTGTGGATCCTTCCAAAGGCGGCGGGAACGCCGAAGCATATGGATATCAGTATGGCCAACTTGTGAGCGGCGTCCGTGCCGTCCACATCCAGCGTAGGAGGATCCTCGGCGTATCCCAGCGAGATGGCCTCTTGAACCGCCTGATCATAAGGCATCCCCTCCTCGCTCATCCTGGTCAGGATATAGTTGGAAGTCCCGTTGAGGATGCCCACGATGGTCCCGATCCGATTGGCGGACAAGCCGCCCCTCAAAGACCCGATTATCGGGATGCCGCCCCCCACCGAGCCCTCAAAGGCCAAGTCTACCTCGTTCAGCCTGGCGGCCTCGTAGATCTCCTTTCCGTATTCGGCGAGGAGGGCCTTGTTGGCCGTGACCACGTGCTTTCCCTTGTCCATGGCCCGCAGGATGTATTCCTTGGCCTTGCCCGTGCCCCCCATCAGCTCGGCCACAATATGGATCTCAGGGTCGTCTATGACCTCCATGGCGTCCCGGGTGAGGACCCCCGGGGCCAGGCTGACCCCCCGGTCGGTTTCCGCATCCAGGTCCGCTATCCGCCTGACCACGATGTCCGCTCCCACCCTGTTGCGGATGATCCCGCGGTTTTCCAGGAGGACCTCTACTGTCCCGGCCCCTACGGTTCCGAACCCGATCACTCCCACATTGACCTGCTTCATGGCCTGCACCGCCTCGTGTTTCCGCCCCGCCCCGCGCGCGACCTTACAAGGCCTGTCTTATTCCCCGAATCGCCTGCTTGATCCTGTGAGGGTTCTCCACCAAGGCGAAGCGGACCGAGTCGTCTCCGTACTGCCCGAACCCGATCCCGGGCGAGACCGCCACCTTTGCCTCCTTCATCAACATCTTGGAAAACTCCAGCGACCCCATGGCCTTGTGCTCCTCCGGAATGGGGGCCCAAAGGAACATGGTCCCCTTGGGGCTTTCCACCGGCCAGCCCACCCGGTTGAGGCCCTTGACCAGGGCGTCGCGCCGCTCCCGGTAAGTCTCCACGATCTCCTTTACGCAATCCTGAGGCCCGTTCAGCGCTATGATCGAGGCGATCTGTATGGGCTGGAACATCCCGTAGTCCAGGTAGCTCTTGATCCGCTTGAGCGCGGCGACCATATCCGGATTGCCCACACAGAAGCCGACCCTCCAGCCCGGCATGGAGTAGCTCTTGGACAGGCTGAAGAACTCCACCCCTATATCCTTGGCCCCCGGCACCTGGAGCAGGCTCGGAGGCTCATAGCCGTCGAAGACCAGATCCGCATAGGCGAAGTCATGTATCACCAGCATCCCGTGCTCTTTGCAAAAGTCCACTATCTTTTCAAAGAACCCCAGGTCCACCACCGCGGTGGTGGGGTTGTGGGGATATGAAATGATCAGCATCTTGGGGTTGGGCCAGGTCTGCTTGGTGGCGGTAAGAAGGTCGTCGAAAAAGTCCCGGCCCGGCCCTATGGGGATGCTCCTCAGGTCGCCGCCTGCTATGATCACGGAGTAGGGATGGATAGGATAAGTGGGGTTGGGTGCAAAGACCACGTCCCCCGGGCTGATAAGCGCCAGGACCAGATGGGCCAGCCCTTCCTTGGCCCCCATGGTGGCTATGGCCTCTGTTTCCGGATCCAGCTCCACCTGATACCGCTTAAGGTACCAGTCGGTTATGGCCGAGCGGAGCTTGGTGATGCCTGCCGAGGCGCTGTAGCGATGGTTGTGGGGCTTGGCCGCCGCCTCCACCAGCTTGTCCACTATGTGTTGGGGGGTGGGAAGATCCGGGTTGCCCATACCCATGTCCACTATGTCATGGCCCTTGCGGCGGAGCTCCATCTTGAGCTCGTTGACCGTGGCGAAGACATACGGGGGCAGACGGCGCATCCTTTGGAATTCCTGCATGCTCATACTCCCTCCCGCCTCCCGGGCGGTTCTCCATTGAATGAAAAATTAACGCTATTACCTCATACCAGGGGAAAAATCAATTATACCTCTTGTATCTTTCCACCTCCCTCTTGAGCCAGTCAGGCCAGAAGGACTGGTCAATGGGATACCCGGCGTCCAAGGACTGGAAGCACCCCGGACCGGCCGCTCTTTCTATCCGCTCCCTGGTATTGTACCGCACCTCGTCCACTCCCACCAGGCGTGCCACCGCCCGGTTGATCTCCTCGAGGTCCTTGTCATACGGGTTTCCGTCCTTAAAGGCCCTCTGAACAGCCAGCTCTTCGAGGCACTCCACGCCCCTATGCCACTCCTTGAACGAGGGGAAAAACATGGGACCGTAGGAAATCCAGAACTCTATGTAGCTCGCCCCGGCGTTGTAGACCACCCATAAGGAGCCGCCTTCGCTGACCGTGCCCCTCACGATGCTGTCGTCGCCCATGGCCACACTTCGGCCCCTGAGCAGGGAGTCGATCCCCCCGAATTTGAGGCCCACCTCCTGGGTCCTTGCCTGACGCCCGCTCTCCTGAAAGGTCCGCACCGCCTGGGGCAGCTTGATCAAGGCCGGGTACAGTGGCTTTTTCAGCCCCTCGGCCAGGCCCACGGTCACCCCCCAGCCGGACTCGGGGTTGGGGATCACGATGTCCGCCCTGGACGAGCCGTACATATCCACCAGCTCACGGCCCAGCCCTGTCCTGAGCTGAAAGATCTCTCTTCCACGGAACCTGGACGCCACATTACCGAAATAGACCCCTTGAAAGATGTCCGGCATCATGGGCTCACGGCGCAGGCGACGGGTTTCAGTGCCCGAAGGCGAGCACCACGTCATCTCGGCTCCGTCGTACTCCACCGGCATGTCGCCCCTTAATCTGCGGTGGGAACACGACTCCGAGCTCGCCACGAAGGTGCCCTCGATCACCCCTCTGCAAAACGGCTCAAAGGCGCGGTCGTCGTTCAGGGCTATCAGGTGGACGTCTTTCCCGTCATGCACCAGGGCGGCGAGGGCGAAGGTGGCCCTGCCGTGGAGCTTGTCCACCAGCCTGCGGCCGGCGTCGAATCCGATGCCTTCCTCGGACAGATACCTGTGCAGAAGGGCCCCGACCACCTCGGTCTTGTTCTCCGTGGCCAGTACGTAATCCTCTGCCAGCTCCCTCTTTAAATCGTCTTCCTGGATCAGATAACCGTCCATGGTGAGGACCAGGTCCAGGCTCGATGACCTGCGGGGCTGTATCTTGATCGGCTCGGCATTTATCTTTTCCGGTATCTTCCTTTTTGTGTAGCCTATATTCCCGAGGGCCGCAACAGGCTCCAAATCCTGGAAGACCCGGATCATCTCGTAGTCCACCACCTCGGCTATCCTGCCCAAGCCCTTGTGTACGTAGACGCCGTTTCGATTGGCAACGGCGAGGCCCGTACTCGCCTTGCCCCTGTGCTGGCTGGCCCCGGTGGCCAGAAAGGTCTTGTTGACCAGCTCAGGATCCCCGGGCCCGTATAGCGCTACTATTCCGTCCATGCCCTTGGTATCCCCCCCTTCTCAGGCCATATCTCTGTGGTATTCCTGGAGCGACTTGACCGATCCCCGTCCCTCCCTGAAGGCGGTTATACCCCTGGCCGCAGCCAAAGCAGCGGCCAGGGTGGTGATATACGGCACCCGGTATCGTATGGCCGCCTTCCTGATATAGGAGTCGTCGTACTTGCTCAGCTTGCCGCTGGGGGTGTTGATCACCAGGTGGATTTCCCCGTTCTTGATCCCGTCCACTATATTCGGCCTGCCCTCGTGCATCTTGGCCGTCTGCTGGGAAGGGATCCCTTGCTCGGTCAGGAAGGCGTGAGTCCCTTTGGTGGCGCGGATGTCAAACCCCAGGTCGTGGAACTGCCTGGCTACCTCCAATACCGCGGGGCGGTCCCGCTCGCTCACCGTTATCAGCACGGTTCCTTCCAGGGGAAGGACCATCTGGGCAGCGGCCTCTGCCTTGTAGTATGCGAGCCCGAAGCAATCGGCAAGTCCCAGGACCTCGCCGGTGGAGCGCATTTCCGGCCCGAGAAGGGGATCCACCTCCGGGAACATATTGAAGGGAAACACCGCCTCCTTGACCCCGTAGTGGGGCACAGTGACCGGACGCAGATCCAGATCAGAGAGCTTCGCCCCCAGCATGACCTGGGTGGCCAGGCGGGCCATGGGTATTGCGCATACCTTGGAGACCAGGGGCACGGTGCGCGAGGCGCGCGGGTTGGCCTCCAGTATGTACACGGTATCCTCGGCTATGGCGTACTGGATGTTCATCAGGCCCACCACGTTCAGCTCCACCGCTATGCGCCTGGTATACTCGCGTATGGTGTCCAGGTGCTTGGCCGGAATGCTTATCGGCGGTATCACGCAGGCCGAGTCCCCGGAATGAACCCCGGCCAGCTCTATATGCTCCATCACCGCAGGGACAAAGGCGTCCGTTCCGTCCGCTATGGCGTCGGCCTCCACCTCTATGGCGTTTTCCAGGAACTTGTCTATGAGGATCGGGCGCTCCGGGGAGACAACCACGGCGGCTGTCAAATACCTTCGCAGCATGTCCTCGTCGTGCACCACCTCCATGGCCCTCCCTCCGAGTACATAGGAAGGCCTGACCATAAGGGGGTAGCCTATGCGCTCGGCCGCGCGGAGGGCCTCCTCAAAGGTGCTGGCCATGTCGGACTCGGGCTGGGGGATCCCCAGCTTCCTCATCTTGCGGCGGAAGCGGTCGCGGTCTTCGGACAGGTCAATGGTGTCCGGAGAGGTGCCGATTATGTCGACCCCGGCCTCGGTCAGCTCCCCGGCGATATTGAGAGGGGTCTGCCCGCCGAACTGTACTATTACCCCCTCGGGCCGCTCCTTCTCATAGATGCCGAGCACGTCCTCCACGGTCAGGGGCTCGAAGTAGAGCCTGTCGGAAGTGTCGTAGTCGGTGGAAACGGTCTCCGGGTTGCAGTTGACCATGATGGATCGTATACCCTGGTCCCGCAGGGCGAAGGCGGCGTGAACGCAGCAATAGTCGAATTCAATGCCCTGTCCGATGCGGTTCGGCCCTCCGCCCAGGACCATGACCTTTCGCTCCGAGCCTTTATCAGCCTTTGTCTGACCGCTTCCGCCCCGGGCGGAGTTGTACGTGGAGTAGTAATATGCGGCGTCCTCCACTCCGCTTACCGGCACAGGCTCCCAGGTCTGTACAAGCCCCAGGCCCTTTCTTCGCTCCCGCAACTCGGCCTCGCCCCCGCCGAGGAGCTCGACCAGGTAGCGGTCGGAGAACCCGTCCTTCTTGGCCCTTTCCAGCACCTCATCGGTCAGGCCCCCGGGGCCGAGCCTTCTAATCTCCTCTTCCAGGTCCACCAGCTCCTTCATCTGCTCTATGAACCAAGGCTTTATATGGGTCTTTCGGTGGAGCAGGTCGATATCCGCCCCCTTGCGCAGGGCCTCGTACATTAAGAACTGCCTCTCGCTGGAGGGCTCTGACAGGCGGTCCAGGAGATCGTCCAGGGGCCGCTTGTGGAAATCCGAAGCAAAGCCCAGCCCGTAACGCCCGGTCTCCAGGGAGCGGATCGCCTTTTGAAAGGCCTCCTTATAGGTCTTGCCGATGCTCATGACCTCGCCCACGGCCCTCATCTGAGTGCCCAGTCTGTCCTCGGCCCCGGGGAATTTTTCAAAGCCCCATCTGGCGAACTTGACCACCACATAGTCACCCCAGGGCGTATACTTATCCAGGGTCCCCTCGCGCCAGTAAGGGATCTCGTCCAGGGTCAGTCCGCCGGCCAGCATGGCGGATATCATGGCTATGGGAAAGCCGGTCGCCTTGGAGGCCAGGGCCGAGGAGCGCGAGGTCCTGGGGTTTATCTCTATCACCACCACCCGGCCTGTTTTCGGGTCGTGGGCAAACTGTATGTTGGTTCCGCCGATGACCTCTATGGCCTCCACTATGTCGTAGGAGTATTGCTGGAGCCTCTGCTGGAGCCCGGGATCAATGGTGAGCATGGGGGCCGTACAATAGGAGTCCCCTGTATGGACCCCCATGGCGTCCACGTTCTCAATGAAGCAGACGGTTATCTTGTGATTCTTGGCATCCCTTACCACCTCCAGCTCCAGCTCCTCCCAGCCGAGCACCGACTCCTCCACCAGGACCTGTCCCACCAGGCTGGCAGCCAGCCCCCGAGCGGCGGTCACCCGGAGCTCCTCCACATTGTATACATGCCCTCCGCCCGTTCCTCCCATGGTATAGGCGGGCCTCAGCACCACCGGGTAGCCCAGCTCATCCGCTATGCGCTCGGCCTCCTCCACGCTGAAGGCGGGCTCGCTCCGGGGCATCTCTATATTCAGGCGGTTCATGGTCTCCTTGAAGGCGATCCGGTCCTCCCCCCGCTTGATGGCGTCCACCTGGACCCCGATGATCCTCACCCCGTACTTGTCCAGTACGCCGGTGCGGGCGAGCTCAGAGGAGAGATTCAGTCCGGACTGGCCCCCGAGGTTGGGCAGGAGGGCGTCAGGCCTCTCCTTTTCCACGATCCGGGCCATGGCTTCCAGCTCCAGGGGCTCGATATACGTGGTGTCGGCCATCTCCGGATCGGTCATTATGGTGGCTGGATTTGAGTTTACCAGGACGATCTCGTACCCCAGCTTACGTAAGGCCTTGCAGGCCTGGGTACCGGAGTAGTCGAACTCGCAGGCCTGCCCTATTACAATGGGGCCTGAGCCTATTATCATGACCTTTTTGATGTCTGAGCGCTTGGGCATGGGCTTGTCTCCTTGTATACTATTGGCTCCCGGCTGCAGGGCCGGCCGCGGGCGGAGTTCTCTCTTAACGGGGCTTGGGCTTGAAAGGCGTCACCCTCTTGCGGAGAAGGAACCTGCGGCCTCCGGCCTCGATTTTTCCGGGCCGCCAGGATTGAGCCGGGCTAATATATAGGGGCGACACTCCGGGGGTGTCAAGGAGAAACACCTCGGTGCGGTCAATCTTTCCAGCCGTGTACGCCTATCAGGTTCACGAAGCGGCACCCGCCGAGGTATTTCTCTTCAAAGCCCTGGTCGGTCTTGGTGATCCTGACCAGCTCCTGGCTGTAACGGTTGCCGATGGGGATCACTATGCGCCCGCCTTCGGCCAGTTGATCCCTAAGGGGGGCGGGAATGGCCGGAGCCCCCGCGGTCACGATCACGGCGTCGTAAGGGGCGTGCTCGGGCCAGCCCAGGGTCCCGTCAAAGGCCTTGAAATAAACGTTCTTATAGCCGAGCCTCTTGAGTGTATTTTCGGCCCTTTCCAGCAGGGATTTTATCCGCTCCACCGTGTAGACCTCGCGGGAGAGCTCCGCCAGGACAGCGGTCTGATAACCGCTCCCGGTGCCGATCTCCAATGTCTTCTCGCCGCCGGTCAGCCCCAGGGCCTCGGTCATCAAGGCCACGATATAGGGCTGGGATATGGTCTGACCGTCCCCGATGGGAAGAGGATGATCGGCGTACGCCTCACCGACCATGTCCGGGTCGACGAACCGGTGACGGGGCACCTTTTTCATGGCCTCCAGCACGCGCTCGTCCCTTATGCCCCTTGGGACCAGCTGGGTCCGGACCATTTTCTCCCTCAGGGACCTATACGCGTCTTCGGCAGCCGTGGGGCTTGCCATATCAGTCTCCTCCTTGATCACCGAGCACCGCCGCGGCCAAGTAGCCCACCACCCGGCCCCTTTCTCCGGTCACGTCCCCGGAGGTCGCGTACTTGAGAACCCGGCCCCGGCATGGACCGGCCTTACGCGCGGCGGTCAAGGCCGCTGTCACGGCGCCCCCTCCGCAGGCCTCGCACCGCCCTTGGGCCAGGGCGCGGTAAAGACCGTCGGGATCCGCTTTCTCCACGTGCCTGATCAACTCCCGGTCCAATTTCTCGGCCACCCGGCAGGAGTGGTAATGGGAGAGGTCCGTGCTGGCAACCACCAGTGTCCCGGGGCGTTCCGCCGCGGCATCGGCGAGCAGCGAGGCGAGCATGGAGCTGGTCTCCATGTCCTGCCTGCCTATTACCACCGGCACCACGGAAACACCCGGCAGCACCACCTGGAGGAAAGGCAGTTGTATCTCCAGGGAGTGCTCCCTTGCATGGGCCTCCGGCACGAATCTCACCCCCGGGGAGGAGTCCACCAGCGAGCGGGCCAAGGCGAGATCCACCGGCATCTCGCCCAACGGGGTCTCATAAGCCCGGTGCAGGCTGACCGAGATCCCGGAGAAGCGGTGCCTGTGGCTGGGGCCCACCAGGATCACGCGCGAAATATCCCGGCCTTCCAAAATCTTATAAGCATACGCAGCAACCGCCCCGGAATAGCGGTAGCCCGCGTGGGGGACGATCACCACCCTCACATCACCCTGGACCTCGGGAGGAGATGCCTCCCGGAGATACCCCAGCACCATGCGCTTCAATTGATCGGCATCGCCGGGATACCAGGCCCCGGCCAGGACCGACGGCCTCACCCCGGCCTCCCGGGATTCGGCCTCGAGAGACCCCCCAGGCGCGCATAAGAGCAGAGAAAAGATAATCAAGCCCAGGATAGAGCGCACCGGCCAAGTCTCCTTTCAAAGCATCAGCGGATTTACAGCCACTACAATAATATATTAGGTCTTTTTGCTCCTTTTCTCAAGGGGCTCCATCAATGGCCCTCAAACTCGAAGTAATTGACAATTCGGCCCGAGTTCCAGTATTCCGCCTGGAGGGAGTCCGCAGCAGACCCCTCTTCTTATTCCGGGCAGGCGCGAAGGATGATCGAAAGACCCGTATCCCGCATCACTGAAACCGCATCGCAGTTCCGCCCCCTGGCGCCCTACTTTAGGGACAACCTCCCGCGCCTTGCCGCGGGCCTGATGTTCCTGCTGGTGGTAGATCTGCTCCAGCTCCTCATCCCCCTGGTATTAAAGGATGCAGTGGATGCATTGACCGCCCTCAGGGCCGATCCGGCCCTGCTCCTCAAGCAGGCGGGGCTGATCCTGGGGATAGCCGCGGCCATCGGGTTTTTTCGCTTTATTTGGCGATACTTCCTGCTGGGCCACTCCAGGATCGTGGAGGAAAGGCTCAGGAACCGCCTCTACGGCCACCTCCAGCTCCTGGGGCCGTCCTTTTATCAGAGGACCAGGACCGGAGACCTCATGGCCCGGGCCATAAACGACCTCAATGCAGTGCGAATGGCGACCGGAATGGGGCTGGTGGCCCTGGCCGACGCCGTGGTCTTGGGTGCTGCGGCCGTGGCCTTCATGTTCCATATCAGCCCCAGATTGACCTTGATAGCCTTGATCCCCACCCCCTTGATCGCCGGCCTGACCCGCATCCTGGCCAGGCGGATGTCCACCGGCTTTGACCGGGTGCAAAGGGCGTTCTCCGAGCTGACCGAGAGGGTCAGGGAGGCCTTCTCCGGCATACGGGTAGTCAAGTCGTTCGCCCGCGAGCCCTGGATGCTGGGCCGGGTGCAAGGGGAAAGCGAGGGATATGTAAGAGAGAATCTCCATTTGGCCAGGACCCTTGCGCTTTTCATCCCCCTGATGACGGTCTTCACCAACCTGGGACTGGGCATCGTGGTATGGCTGGGAGGGCGGCTGGCCATCCAGGGGAGCATAAGCACGGGCGATTTTGTGGCCTTCACCACCTACCTCAACCTCCTGACCTGGCCCATGATGGCCATGGGCTGGGTGGTGAACCTTATTCAGCGGGGCGCCGCTTCCATGCGCCGCATAAACCGGATCCTGGAAGAGCCCCCTGATATCGTTGATCCGCCGGTTCCATCAAGGCCCTCGCGCTGGAAAGGCGGAATCGAGATCAGGGATCTCCGCCTGAGGCCGCCCGGGGCTCCTGAAGAGGTCCTGAAGGGCGTGAGCCTGACCGTTGAACCCGGCTGGACCGTGGCCGTTGTGGGCAGGGTGGGATCGGGCAAGACCCAGCTCCTCTCCTCCATACCCCGCATGACCCGGGTGCCGGCGGGGAGCGTCTTCATGGACGGGGTGGACGTAACCGAAATGCCGCTCCAGGACCTGCGAGGGGCGGTTTCGTTCGTCACCCAGGAGGCGGTCCTTTTCTCCGATACCATACGCCAAAACCTGCTTCTGGGGCTGGAAGGGATACCGGAGAGTGATCTCTTCGACGCCCTGGAGGCGGCTCAGTTGGACGAGGAAGTAAAGCGGCTTCCCAGGGGGCTGGACACCCGCCTGGGTGAAAGGGGCCTCTCGCTTTCCGGGGGGCAGCGCCAGCGCCTGACCATAGCCCGGGCCCTGCTCAAGGACTCCCCTGTGCTGATCATGGACGACGCCCTGTCCATGGTGGACTCGGTCACCGAGGAGCGCATCCTGGACCGGGTGCTCACCCGCAGGAGCGGACGGACCAACCTGTTTGTATCCAACCGGCTCTCCACCATAAAGAGGGCCCACTCAATTGTGGTACTGGAGCGGGGGCGCATAAGAGAAAAGGGCACGCACGAGGAGCTCATGGGTCTGGGAGGGGAGTACGCCAGGCTCTACAGGACGCGCCAGCTCGCCCGAGAGCTGGAAAACGGAGGGGACTGATACCAATGGTCCACGGCGACTTCGGATACATGGAGGAAGGCCGGCTGGGAAAGCCTTACAACATGAGGCTCCTAAAAAGGCTCCTTCCATTCGCCAGGCCTTACGTGCGTCCCGCCCTCTTCGCCCTGGTCCTCACCCTGCTGATAAGCCTATTCGAGCTTGCGCCCCCGTATCTTTCCAAGATAGCCATAGACCGCTATATCCTCTCACCCTGGCACAAGCTCTCCGGAGGGGCGAAGGCGCCTTCAAAAGGGGTGCTCCCGGGCGCGGGAGGTGGACCCCGCCTGATCTCGAGCAACGCACTGGAGGAGATGGACCCCAGGGAAGTACATCGATTGAGGAGGGAGGGTCTTCTCTCCAGGGAGAGGTTCTACCCGGTGCCCCCGGACCTGGAGCCCGGGCTCGGAGAGGCGGCAAAGGCCGAGGGGGCCTTCAGGCTGGAGGACGGATCCCTGGCGGTGCCCGTCTCCGCGTTGAGCGGGATGGAGGCCGAAAAACTCAACCGCATACGGTCCTCGGACTTGAGGGGTACCGCCCTGGTGGGCGCGGCCATCCTGGGCCTTCTGCTCCTGTCCCTGGTTCTCGGCTACTCCCAGCACTATATACTGGAAAAAACCGGCCAGCTGATCATGCACGACATCCGCATGCGCCTTTTCGGGCGCATGCAGTCCCAGGCCATGCGCTTTTTCGACCGCCACCCTGTAGGGCGCCTGGTCACCAGGACCACCAACGACATAGAGAACCTGAACGAGCTCTTCAAGTCCGTACTGGTGACCGTGTGCAAGGATATATTCATCCTGGCCGGTATCGTGGGAATACTCCTCTACATCAACTGGAGGCTGGCCCTGGTCTGCTTCGCCCTGCTCCCGGTGATCTTCGGCCTGACCCTTGCCTTCAGCAACATGGCCAGGGAGGCCTTCAGGGAGCTCCGGGAAAAGGTGGCCAAGATGAACGCCTTTTTGCAGGAGCGCATCACCGGGATGCGGGCCATCCAGCTCTTTGCCAGGGAAGCGGAGCAGATGGCGGCCTTCGCCCGGGTGAACCACGAGAATTTCGTGGCCGGCATGAAGCAGATAAGGGTGTTTGCGGTCTTCATGCCCCTGATGGAGCTCCTCGCATCCTTTGCCGTGGCCCTGATCCTGTGGCACGGCGGAGGCAAGGTGCTCCAGGAGCAGCTCTCCCTGGGCGGTCTGGTGGCCTTCCTCAGCTATATGCAGATGTTCTTCAAGCCGATCAGGGACATAAGCGAGAAGTACAATATCATGCAGGCGGCCATGGCCTCCACTGAAAGGATCTTCGAGTTCATGGACCAGGACGGCGAACCCCCCGAGGACGAATCCCTTACTCCGGCGGTCTTCACCGGGGATATGGAGTTCAGAGAGGTCTCCTTTGCGTACAGGCCCGGGGAGCCGGTGATCCGCGATGTCTCGTTCCGGATCCGCCCCGGGGAGATGACGGCCGTGGTCGGGCCTACGGGTAGCGGCAAGAGCACCCTGGTCAACCTGGCCGAGCGCCTCTACGAGCCCGATTCCGGGGCCGTCCTGTTCCAGGGCCTGGAATCCGCGAAATGGCCCCGCAGGGCGCTCCGCTCCCGCATCGGCCTGGTCACCCAGGACGTGTTTCTGTTTGCAGGTTCCCTGCTGGAAAACATAACCCTGGATAGAGACGGCGTGGGACCGGTCGAGGCTGAGAGGGCCCTCCGGGAGGCGAACGCCATGGAGCTGGTCCAGAGGCTTCCCGGCGGTTTGGCCCATCAGATCGGGGAGGGAGGGGCCACCCTCTCAGCGGGCGAGCGCCAGCTCCTGGCCCTTGCCCGGGCCCTGGCCGGAGATCCTGTGATGCTGATCCTGGACGAGGCCACCTCCAGCATAGATCCCGAGACCGAGCGCCTGATCCAGGAGGCCGTGGGCCGTGCGGCCAAACGCCGCACCTCCATGGTGGTCGCCCACCGTCTTTCCACGGTCAGGGAGGCGGACAGGATCCTGGTCATCCAAAGAGGGAGGATCAAGGAGCAGGGCACGCACGAGGAACTCATGGCCCTCGGCGGGGTCTACGAAAAGCTCCACCGCCTTCTGGAGGGCTGACTCAAGGTTTCAAAGGTTTCAGCGGATCAAAGCAAGTCCTCTATGGGCGTGCAATCCAGCCCAAAGGCCTCTGCCACCCCTCTGCAGGTCACATGCCCGCGAACCACATTCGCCCCCAGACGGATCCCCCGGTTCTCGGCCATGGCCCTCTTCCATCCCTTGTCAGCTATTTCCAGGGCATAGGGCAAAGTGGCGTTGGTAAGTGCCAGGGTCGAGGTCTTGGCCACGGCACCCGGCATGTTCGCTACGCAGTAATGGACTATGCCCTCCACAGTGTAGATCGGGTCGGCATGCGTGGTCGGGCGGGAGGTCTCAAAGCATCCGCCCTGGTCGATCGCCACGTCCACAAGAACCGAGCCCCGCTTCATGGTCTTGAGCATCTCCCGGGTGACAAGCCTCGGCGCCTTGGCTCCTCGGATGAGCACGGCTCCGATGACCACGTAAGCCTTGGTCACCAGCTCCCGAATCACGGCCGGGGTGGACATCAGGGGAAAGCAATTGCTGGGCATGACCTCGCTCAGGTACCGCAGGCGGCGGAGGTCGGTGTCCAGGAGGTAGACCTTGGCCCCCAGGCCAAAGGCCATTTTCGCCGCATTGGTCCCCACCACTCCGCCGCCGATCACCAGGACGGTGGCTGGATCCACGCCCGGCACCCCGCCCAGGAGCACGCCGTGGCCGCCGTGTGTCATCTCCAGGTATTTCGCCCCCTGCTGAACGGCCATGCGGCCGGCCACTTCACTCATAGGCGTGAGCAGCGGGAGATCCCCCCTCTCATCCTCAATGGTCTCGTATGCGATGTTGACCGACTTCCGCTCGGTCAATACGCGGGTGAGCCCCTCCATGGCGGCGAGATGGAGATAGGTGAAGACGATTTGATCCTCGCGGATCTGATCGTACTCAGAGGGCTGAGGCTCCTTGACGTGCATGACCATATCCGCCCTCCGGTAAATCTCCCCGGCTGTTCCCACGATTTCGGCACCGGCCTCCTCGTAGAGCTCGTCGTCAAAACCGCTCTCCAGGCCGGCATTCCGCTCAACAAGCACCCCGTGTCCATGCTGCCTCATCATCTCCACCCCTGCCGGGGTCATGGACACACGGTGCTCTTCCGCTTTGATCTCTTTCAATATGCCGACAAGCATGGTGTTCTCCTATGGCATTTTTATATCTTAATGGGATAGGGCTTTGCTTTTTCAGGCAAAATGCTACATCCGGAGCGTCTTGTGTGTCAATAAGAAAGCATCATCAGCATCTCGGGTCGACAACCGAATCCACCCCCAAGAAAAACCTGGACATGGCCCTGGAAGCCATGGAGTAAATGGAGGGATCCTCCCGTGACTCCCTTCATGTTTCAGCGTTTCGGGAGGGTTCCGCAGGAAAGGCTGAGCACTCCATGAAAAAAGCGGCTAGGGCTGCGGCCTCGATGGTCACCGGCCTGACTAATTTCAGCGGATGGATTGCGGCGCTTTGCCTGGTATCGGCCGCCTTTATAGTGACCGAGGCGGTCATCATCCTGAAAATCCGAAGCTCAGGGGGAAGACGAGGCCTGATTTGCCGCTGCACCCTCATCTCGGTTGATCTCCTCTGTGCTCTTCGCCAAGACTTCGCCTACCAATGCATTGATGCTCATTCCTCTTCTGCGGGCTTCAACAGCGATACGCCGGTGCAGCTCGGGTTCGATACGGACGACGAATCTCCCGGAATAGGGTTTTTCCGGTTCTTCCCCACGCTCGGCACAGAATTCCAGGTAATCATCGACTGAGTCTTGAAATGCCTGTCGCAGCTCATCAACGGTCTTGCCTTCGAACGTAATTACGTCCCGCAGATTGACGACCTCGCCGTGAAAGATCTCCGCCTTCTCATCGAACTCGACCTCAGCCACATACCCCTTGTATTTCATCAGCGTTTCACCCCCGCTTCACTCAAGAATCGGCGCACTGACCGAATCATGGACGGATTGGCTACCCGCTCCGGATGGGGCCTATGAAAAACAGCCCTTACGCCGGACAACGAAACCCGGATCCGAGACCCTTTCCCCTCTGTCAACTCAGCACCCAATGCTCGAAACAGCTTTTCAATATCAGACCAGGAGATATCGGAACGGACGGGTCTTTCAAAAAC